>JASFSD010000191.1:0-5655 GCA_050114575.1 Gammaproteobacteria bacterium
GACCGCTTTCGAAGTCGATTGGGCCCGGCAGCAGATTGTCGCAGTCGATGCCGATCATCGTCTGCACCGAATCGCGCTGGCGGATGCCGGACCGGGATCGGCAGCCGTCGGAGCAACAGGCGCACGCGCCTCGACGTTGCGGCTGACCGCGCTGGAGCACGTTGGGGTTACGCGCGGATTCTTCGTCGACGAGCCCGGCCGTGCCGGTGCGCTGCAGCTGCGCTTGACGGTCGACCATCCGCGCACCAGTGACCTGCTCGTCCAGCTGCGGGCACCGAGCGGAGCAGCGGCGGATCTGCCATTGCCGCGGCGCGACGGCGGGCTCGAGGATTTCATCATCACGGGCTCGCCCGAGAATGCCCTGGCGAGTCTGGCCGATGAGTCGGTCACGGGCCAATGGGAGCTGACCGTCTTCGACCGTCTCGGTGGCGAGTCGGGTAGCCTGATCAGCTGGGGTTTGAGCTTCCCTGGTGTGCCACAGTTCTGGGACGACAGCCCGGTCGAGGGCGTGCCGCTGCCGGATCCGGAGCGCACCGAGCAGATTTCAGTTGCGCTTGCGAGCGACGGGCGCAAAGCCGCCACGATCCCGGTTCGAGCCGACGCTCGCGGCGCAGCATCGGTCTGGGACCTGGCAGCGGGCGAGCTGATCCAGGATCTGCCGCTGACCGGGCGCGCGAGCTTCGTGCGCTTTCTGGCCGAGGATCGCCTGCTCCTCGCGGGTCCGGCAGGTGCCGCGCTCTGGCACATCGGCGAATCCGATCCGATTGCGGAGTTCGGCAGCGCAACGGGCTTCGCGCTGCCGCCAGCCGTCAGCTCAGACGGCCGCTTCTTCGGCGTCGCGGAAGCCATCCAGGACGGCGTGCGCATCGAGCTGTACAGCCATACGGCTGGCCGCCGGCTGGCCCGGTTCGAGACCGACGCCTTTCAGGACTGGGCGCTGGCGCAGGAAGCTGCGGCCGTCGTAGTCACCGATGCCAGCCGTCGCGGGCGCGTGATCGACCCGATGACGGGGGAGACACAGACGGAGTTTTTTCACGATCAGGAGCTCCGCCGAATCCTCGCTGCAGCCGATCATGTGGTGGCCGTCGATGTCCTCGGCGAAGTGCAGGTATGGTCCATGACTTCCGGGCGCCGCACGCTGACGCCTGCCGACGCCGTCTCGCTGGGCAGTGCCGTCTCGAGCGCGGGCGTCGAGGTCTCGCGGGACGGTACTCTGTCCGGCGTCGTCAGCGCTAACGGCACGATCCGCATCAGCCGCCTCAGTGACGGCTATCGGCTGGCCGTGTTCGATCAAGGTCCGGCCGCGGTGATCGGGACCAGAATCGATTCCGAGGGTCGTCGCGTCGTCTCGGCCGATGCGGGCAAGATCCGGTCCTGGCAGTTGCCGTCCGCCGGCGCGTCCGGTCATGATTTCGGTGACCTGTCGGCCGTTGCCATCGCGCCGTCCGGCGAGTTTGCCGTGCTCGGGCACCGCAGCGGCCAGGTACGTTTGATTCGGGATCTGCCGGCGGCCGTCGGGCTCGGCCCCGAGTCGACGGCGGACTACTTCGGACATCGCGGCGTCATTACCAGCCTGGCGATCAATCAGAGTGGCGAGATGGCCGGCAGCGGCGGCAGTGACGGTCTGGTCAGAGTTTGGGACACGCAAACCGGTGCGCCCGGAAGGTACATCATGCGTCACCCGGCGGGGCCTATCAACGCGCTCGCGTTCAGCTCGAATGGTCGCTGGATCGCTTCAGCCGGACCGAGATCCGCAAGGGTTTTCGATCTCGAAACGGGTTCGCTCGTGAACGAGATCGAGGTCGAGGGGGCCGCGCGTGCCCTGGCTTTTTCGCCGGCCGGCAATGTCATGGCGGTCGGCGACGCAGCCGGTAATCTGTATATCCTGGCCCCCGATGGCACGCAGGGCGTGCGGGCGATCCGCGGTCGCTCGCCGATCAATGTGCTCAGGTTCACGGGGACGCCCGAGGTCCTTGCCAGCGGTTCGGACGACGGCAATCTCGTGTTCTGGAATACGCTCGATGGGCAGGCCGTTCAGGGTGCTTTGCGGTTTTCAGCGCCCATCCGCTGGGTCGACTTCTCGGCGGACGAAAGCGAGGCTCATGTGCAGAGCGGGTCGTGGCTCTATCAACTGACTCGCAACGAGGCGGAATTCGCCGTCACGGCCGCGCGGTTGCTGCCGGCTTACCTGCGGGCAGAGCCGGCCCTGACACAGCACGAGGGCCCATCCATTCGCGCTCTGGCTGTTGCCGGAGGCGGCCGATTGGCGCTGGCCGACATTCCATTGACCGCAGCGCCGCCCCGCACGGCATCGGGAAACGAGGCGCGCGCCGCCGAGGCCGATACGCTGACGGTCATCGAGGCACGCAATTGGCGTCGGGCCATGGGTCTGGAAATCGATCCGGCAGGTGGCTCGGTCCGAACGATTCTTCCCTGACCGGCTCGATCTTTTTTCTGGTTTTGTGAACTGGTGGATTCGCCAGGCGGCCGGGCGACTGTACGATTTTCGTTCTATGAATCAGACCGTCGCGCAAACCAGGTCGTGGGGCCTGAAGGCTCGCCGGCCGTTGGCGCTGGTTGGTCTGTGCATGTTGCTTGCCGCATGTGGCAAGCCGCCTCCGCCGCGGACTTTTACATATTTCATGGAAGATCGGATTGCCAGGGAAGGCACCATCTTGCACTGCGATCAGAATTCGCGGGAGACGGAAAACGACATCGAATGCGCCAACGCGCGGCGGGCATCCATCGCGATAGCACTCAGGCTCGAGCGCGAGCGGGTCGAGACGCTGGAGCGGGAATCCCAGATCAAGCTCGAGGCGCTCCGCAACGAAATGGCCGAGCGCGAGCGCGCCGTTCGTGAGGCGACGCTGGCCGCTGCCAGAGCAGAGCGCGAACGCTACGAGGCGATGTGGCGGAATCCGTCGTCACAATCGGCGTCCGATTTCCAGCCCGTCGGGCCACCGGTGCCCGAGGATCGTCTTAGTCTGATCGAGCGGCCGAGCAGTCTGCAGGACAGCTCGGGCGAGTAGCTCGAGCTCAGTCCGGCAGCGGAAACGTCCTCGCTTCCTCAGGCTCGGCAACCGGCAGGTTCTTGTCGGTGAACTCTATGGTCGATAACGCGGCCTGATCCAATGCGCCGAGAAAACGCCTGGCTTCGATCGGTGTGCCTGCCATCTGATGCCCCAGGGCCTCGGTATCGGGCATTCCGGCGTAGTAGCGATCACCCAGATCATCATCGATCTTCAAGCGAGCGCCCTGAAAAGCCGCGCCGGCGTAAAGTCCGCGGCTGATCTGATAGCCGTAGACCTCGGCCCGGAATGTCATCGTGCTGCTTGCATGCCGGCGCAACGGCCCGGCAATGGCCGTCGCTTCGCCGCCGAGCGTAAATTTGCCGTTGGCGATGTTTCTGACCGCGTTGTCGTTGGCAAAGATCAGGACGATGTCGGTGGAATCGGCGCCGAACTGCCAGCCGATGCTGCCGCCCGTCAGCGTGACGAACGCGGGGTTGCTCCAGCTGCCATCGGGCATGCGCACGCTCATCACACCGCGGCCGCGCCGCGCGCCGAGGAAAAAGCCGCCGCGAACCACGTTCGGCACGATGGCGATGCCGCGCGCACGCTCGATCAGCTCGCTCGGAATCGAGTCGCCACCGGCGTTGGTGAAGGCTCTGATGACCTGTTGCGCGCGCGCCAGCTCGGCGTCGCCCCGCGGTTGCGCCTCGGCCGTTGCCGTGATGTGCGCACTGACGAGGACGAGCGAAAAGAGTGCGATAGTCCGAATTCTGCGGTGTCCGTTCATCTTCTCGAGTCCGGGTTTGGGCGTCGGGCTCATCTTAGCCGATTGAGCCCGGTGGAGGGACCGGGCAACCGAGCACGGCAGCTGTCGCGCGGAAGAGCTCGGCCTCGACCAGTGAGACGTGAGCGTCGTGTCGCATCGTCACCGCCAGTGCCGTCAACGCGCTGCGCCGCTCGCGAGCCGGCGCATCGGCAAGGATGGTCAGGGCATGGTCCAGCCGCGCGAAATCCTGCCGTTGCCCCGGTCGATCGAAGTCTTCGTTCGCTGCCGGCGCAGCCGGCCTGTCGAGTGCAGCGAGCCCCGCGGAGAATGCAGCCTCGGCCGCTCCGCGATCGGTCTGGCCGTGGATGGCAAATTCCAGCAGCAGGTTTCTCGTTGCGAGCCGGCGGTTCGAGGCTGACGTCCAGAGCTTCTCCGGGGGCTGAGTGTAGGCTCGGAGCATCCGCTGCAGCAGATACTCGAAGAGCGTCAGGCGGCCATCGGCCTCGGCGAGCTTCGCCAGCAGCTCGAACAGAAACTCGATCTCCTCTGGCGGTCGTGATTTCAACGCCGGTACCGCAAGCTCGAATATCGGCAGGCGCAATTCGGGGTCGAGTGCTTCGACCTGGCTCTCGAGCTCGAAGCACAAGGCAGCGCGCTCGCTGCCGATCTGATTCTGGATGAGTCGCCGTTCCGCGCCCGAGCCGCCGCCGCGTTCGAGTCCGAGGGCGAGGACGAGAAGCCAGGCGGATTGCGGGCTGTGTGCTGCGTCGGCGAGGTCGACCGGCAGTGCCGATCTGAGGGCGGCCCCGGCTCGAGGTGCGATCGTGCCGGCGGTCTCGATTCCGATATCGGCCGCCGTGTCGGCGAGTCGGCTGATCCCGGCTTCGGGCTCGCTCTCGACAGCGGGCCCGGCACCGGGCGCAATGTAAGCGCCGGGCTCGAAGCTGGGATCGAGTGCTTTGATCCGCTCATCGAGCGGCGGATGAGTCGCGAACAGGCCGGTGAAGCTCTTTCCGGCGCGTCCGAACAGCATATGTGAGACTTCCTCGGTCTCGGCGTGCTCGATGAAAGGCGTGAAGCCGCCGATCTTTTTCAGTGCGCCTGCCAGCGCCATCGGCTCGCGCGTGAACTGAACGGCCGAGGCGTCGGCCAGAACCTCGCGCTGGCGGGAGACGGCGGCCTTGATCAGGCGGCTCAGAAAAATGCCGATGCTGCCGATGATCAGGAGCCCGAGGCCGATCAGGATCACGCCACCTGCGCCTTTGCCGCGGCGCCCCACCCGCACGCGCATGCCGCGGCCGGAGGCACGCAGCACCGAGCGGCCGGCGAGCGCCAGCACGAGGATGCCGAAGCTGAAGCCCATGAGGCGCAGGTTGAGCCGCATGTCGCCGTTCAGAATATGGCTGAACTCGTGGGCAACGACGCCCTGCAGCTCCGAGCGGCTGAGCTGATCGAGGCTCCCGCGGGTAACGGCGACGGCAGCGTCGCCCGGCGTGAGGCCGGCGGCGAAGGCATTGATTCCGCGCTCCTGCTCGAGCACATAGATTTCCGGGACCGGCAGGCCCGAAGCGATCGCCATCTCCTCGACAACGTTGACCAGCCGTCGGTGGGTTGGATCCGGGTCGTCGCCGCGCACCTGAGTGCCGCCCAGCATGCGCGCGACGTGACCGCCGCCCCGGGCCAGGCTCGCGACGCGGAACAGGCTTGCGAGCACCATGACTGCGACGACGACGGCGACGATGGCAGCGAGCACATCGGGCTCGGTCGCCACGACTCCCGCAGCGGAGCCCTGGCCGGAAATGCCCAGCGCCAGAATGACGACGATGCCGGTCGCAAGCCCGACCGCAACGAACGCGAGGCCGAACATCAGGACGAGAC
>JASFSD010000192.1:0-5642 GCA_050114575.1 Gammaproteobacteria bacterium
CGAGATGCTCAAGAGCGGCGGCCAGAGCGTGGATTTCCGCGGGCTGACGAAACAGGGCTGGATTCAGGTGCCGCAGAAGTACCGCAAGTACGAAACCGACGGGTTCAAGACCCCGACCGGCAAGCTCGAGCTCTACTCGACCCGCCTCGAGGCCATGGGCTACGAGCCGCTGCCCTACTACGAGGAACCCCCGGAGAGCCCCGTCAGCACACCGGATGTCGCCGAGAAATATCCGTTCGTGCTGACGACGGGCGGCCGGATTCCGGTCTTCTTCAACTCCGAGCACAGACAGCTGCCGCTCTGCCGCAAGGGGCACCCGGAACCGCTCGCCGAGATCCATCCGGAGACAGCCGAGTCGCTCGGCATCGAGGAAGGCGACTGGATGTGGATCGAGACCCGTCGCGGGCGCATCAAGCAGAAGGCAAAAGTCACGGACAAGATCGACCGGCGCGTGATCCACTGCGAGCACGGCTGGTGGTTCCCCGAGCGCCACACCGTCGACAAGGGCATCTGGGAGTCCAATGCGAATATCCTGACCAACAACCGTGGCCCGTTCGACCCGCAGATGGGGACCTATCAGCTGCGCGGACTGCTGTGTCGCGTCGGCAAGATCGAGGGCGACGAGCAATTCGGCCCGCCGGATCTCGAGGCGGCCGAGGCGGCCGAGACGGCCACCGCCTAGCTCAGAGCAGGAAAGCGAACGCAGTCCGGAAGGCGCGCGCGAGTGCCGTTGCCTTCGGGCTGCTTTCGATCACCCGGCCCGCCGAGCGAATGTCAGGTGTCGCGTCCCGGAGCTCGTCGCGGGTCACCTGCCCCGGTATGACGAACCAGAACGTGATCATCTGATTCGCGGCCAGTCCCTGCACCGTTATGCGTTGCTGCTCGGCGTTTGCCGTCACGACCGGGACGACGAACGGGTCGTTCGAGGCGACGATCTTGACCGTATAGTGATCGACGGCCGACCAGCGAGGCAGGTCCGTGAGGTCGATCTCGACGAGCTCCTGAGGCCTGCTGCCCGTGTTTCCCAGATCGAGCTCGGCATAGGTCAGGCACGGCACGGAATTCAGCCTGCATGTGCTCGCCGCCAGACCGAACGAGTAGCTGATCTCCGACCCACCGCCGAATAATACCGACACGACGTTCACGGCCGGGAGCATCAGGACCAGCGCCAGCCCGACGATTGCGATGAGGCGCATACCCGACCTTACGTCGACGAACAACTGCCAAAAGAACATGCAATGATTCTAGGTCGCGTGGTTGCCCGATACCCGTAGCCGTCTCACAATCCGGCTATGGGCGCCGATGCGCGACGCGACAGGAAAAGAGGCCAGACTCGAAACATGTCAACGCAAATGCCCACGCCTGCCGACGGCAAAACGGTCGGCCGCTGCTATGAAGACTTCACAGTCGGGGCTGTCTACGAGCACCGGCCGGGCCGGACGCTCAGCGAGGCCGACAACACCTGGTTTTCTCTGTTGACGATGAATCAGAATCCGCTGCATATCGATGCCGAGTATTCAGCGAAGACCGAGTTCGGTCAGCCGCTGGTCAACAGCTGTCTGACCCTTTCCATTCTCGTCGGCATGAGTGTCAGGGACGTGAGCTACAGGACCGTGGCGAATCTCGGCTGGAACGATATCCGGCTGACGGCGCCGGTCTTTGCCGGCGACACGATTTACGCCGCTTCGGAGGTCGTCGCAATGCGCGAGTCCCGGTCGCGGCCGACCCAGGGAATCGTCACGGTGAGGACGACGGGGCGCAAACAGGACGGCACGGTATTCATGAGCTTCGAGCGCACGATCCTCGTGCCGAAGCGCGGCCACGAAATCGATGACACACGGTAACCTTCCTCTGCATTCTCGTCTTCACATTTCCCATCGCATCCTGCGGCAGTTGGCTCGCCGCGGCGCAGAATCAGGAAGAGGGCCCTGGTAATGAGTCATCTGATATCGCCCGAAGAACTCGCGAACGACCCCTCGGCCCTGGTGTTCGATTGCAGGTTCTCACTGGCCGACAGCGAAGCCGGCCGTCGAGACTTCATGGCAGGCCACATTCCCGGCGCGCGCTATGCCGATCTCGAGCGCGATCTCAGCGGTCGGCCCGGACCCGGCGGTGAAGGCGGCCGACATCCTCTGCCCGACCGGGACACGCTCGGCGCGCGCCTGCGCGACTGGGGCGTCAGCAACGATTCGCGACTGGTCGCCTACGACCAGAACTCCGGGGCATTCGCCGGCCGGTTCTGGTGGCTGATCCGATGGCTCGGCCACTCGAACATCTCGGTTCTCGACGGCGGCATCGATGCCTGGATCGAGGCGGGATTCGACACCGACACGAACGCGGTGTCACCCAAGGCCGGAACGTTTTCTGCGCGCCCGGCGTTAACCCGGGTCTGCACCGCAACCGAGCTTGCCGATGCATCGATACTCATGCTCGATGCCCGCGAGGCCGCGCGCTTTCGAGGCGAGGTCGAGCCGATTGACGCCGTGGCCGGACACATTCCCGGTGCCGTCTCCGCCCCATTTACGGAAAACCTGGCCGACGGTCGATTCAGGTCGCCGGAATTCCTCACGGAGCGCTTCCGGCAACTCGGCGTCGATCCCGCAATCGATACGGTCTGCTACTGCGGCTCGGGCGTAACCGCCGCCCATAACATCCTGGCCCTGCTGCTGGCGGGCTTCCCGGAACCCGTACTGTACGCGGGATCCTGGAGCGACTGGATCACCGACCGCGAGCGGCCGATCGCGACCGGCTGAGGAAGGCGCAGCGCGAAGCCTACTGGGCGAGGTCGAGCAGATGATCGCGGCGAGCGAGCACGGCGCGAATCCTGCGGCGGTCGAGGACATCACCGAGCGCCGCGTTCAACGTACGCTGATCGAGGCCTTCGAGCGCCGCGCGCCAGGCCGGTGTGAGCACGACCGGCAACTCGGCCAGATGCGGCGGCCTTTCCTGCTCCGTCGCAAACGTCACGTCGTGACCCATGAGCAGCAGTTGAAAATTCTCGGTGCTGTAACGAATCCGATCCGGCGTACGGCCCTGGTTGAAAATCAGGGCGTCGAACAGATACATGTCCTGGAACTGATCGCCAAGTGGACACCAGGCCGAGCCGCCGAGCTGGCCGGCGCTGCGCTCCGGTTCACTGATCGTGCCCTGAGGCCAGAATTGCAGGGCGCCGCTCACACCGTCGATCTCCCGAGCGACGGTCACGGGCACCATGTCGAGCCCGAGCAACCGATCGAGCCGGTATGCTGCAACCGCCGCGTTGACCGTCTCGCGCTCGGCCCGCGTGAAGAGCCCTTCGAGCTCGAATTCGCCGTCGACGAGCGATAGGAGTGCCGCCGTCGAGTCGAACGATTGCCGCGCAACGACCTCGGCTCTCTGAAGCGCGGCCTCGAGCCCCTCGGCGGATCGATTACCCGGCCGAAATCCCACCCAGCGGGGTTGCGGCAGAGGAGCCGATGACTCCACCTCGTCCTCGTACATGACCGAAACCGTCCCGTTCTCGACCACGAGAGCCGACGCGCGACCGCCGTAGTAGTCGTTGAGCATTCCTGTGTCGATGCGAAGCAGCGTCTCGTCCATCCGGCTCAGGACGACGGCGCCGCGCGTCGGTGTATGACCGACAACGAGCTGCGCCGCACCGACGTTGCCGAGTGCGGCCGCGAGCCGGTCCTGCTCGGTCAAACGGTTGCAGGCGACGTTGCCGCGATACCAGACGGGACCGTCGGCCGAGAGAAAGCTCAGCGACGCGAGATCCTGCAGCCTGCGCGCGTCCGTCCGCAGCCCGCCTGCGAGCACCGAGTCGGCGGCGTCGGGATCCTCGAGCAGCTCGGTTACCCGTGCCGGAAGGTCGTAGAGTTCGACGGTCCGCGAAATCACCGAAGCCGACACCAGCCGCTCGTAGGCCGAGAGAAACGCTCTCAGCTCGCTGCGGATCTGAGAATTGATACGGCCGGCATTGCCGATTACGGCCTGGGCCAGGCCCGCGTGGACGAAGGCCAGATCATCGATGACCAGCAGCACGGGCTTGTCGAGCAGCCACTCGCCATACTCTCCGTCGCTCGCAAATGCCTGACGGTGCGCAAAGAAGCCCGGCGGATAGTCAGCATCGAACTGTTCGCGGGCCGCGGCAACGTCGGCCGAATCGCCCAGTGATTCCACGAATTGCACAAACTCGGCTTCGCGGACCTCCGCCGGTTCCTCGTCGGCGAAGGCGCTGAACTCACCTGGCGAGACATAGCGCAGATCGCCGGTCATGTTCATGATCTCGTGATTACCCAGAAGGTAATGCACCTGCCCGCCGGCTTCCGGAGCCGCCGCTTCCAGCGCGCGGATGAGCTCCAGCGCCAGCCGGGAATCGGCACCCCGGTCGAGTACGTCACCGACGATCACGAGGTGGGTCCGCCCGCCAGTCCAGCGCAGATCGTTGTCGACCACGCCAGTGCGCTGAAGAATGTGTTGAAACGCAGGATAAGCGCCGTGAATATCGGCCACGGCGACGACCCGCTCGACGTCGCTGAGGCGCCACTCGTCCTGGGCGAGCGCTGCGGTCGCGGACAGAAGCCCTGCCGCCATCAGCCCGGCCAGCAGGCCGATCCGGGGTTGCCGTCGAGCTGATCGACGGCGCGCGCTAACCCGCGCAGACTTCATAGATCTCTTCCTCGAGCTCCTCAGGATCGTTGATGATCTCGAATGATCGTTCCAGCCAGCCGAGCGACCTCCGGCGAACGCGTTCCTCGATCAGGTCGCTGTCGAACACGGCCTCGAGATTCTCACGCTGCCGATTGAGCTCTGCGATCACCGCCGGCAGCTCGTCGTTCCAGCGACACAGCCCACGATAGAGCCGCCTCGTCACCGAACGAATCCCGAGCCCCTCGGCCGGGACGGCATACTCGGCATCAATCAGCCCCGAGTTGTCGAAGTCGTATGGAATCACGTACATGGGCCCTGCAGGACTTCCGACGACCTTACCGTTGTGACAACAATCCTCGCCCGGAGGTCCCTCGAACAGCGACCAGTCGGTATTGCCGATCAGGTACTGAAACATCGACAGCAGTGCCAAATGCCCGGCGTCCTGGGCATCGACATCGATCGTCTCGGTCTCGATGAGTTCGAGCCCGAGCCGCTCGGCGACTTCCCAATCGGCCTCGATGAGAAATGCCGGCGCCGTCCGGGGCTCGGGTCGCCTTGCGCTCGTATCGAGGTATTCGACCGTGGCCCAGCGGACCCGGAACGAGCGATCCGTCAGCACGTTCAGCATGCGATAGATCATGAACTCCTGCGCCAGATAACCGAGGTAGGATCGGGAATTCTGGCAAAGCGTGACGAGCTTGAGCCGATCCTGGCCGGCGAACACGGTCCCGGTCGGGTCATCGGGCTTGAACTGGAGCGACAGTGGCGGATACCGGCACTCGCGCACGCGGGAGTTGCCGCGAATCCGGATCTCGATTTCGAGCTCCACGATCTGGCCGTCGGTCCCGCGAAACCCGATGACGGCCGGATGCTCGGGGCGATCGTCCGGGTCGCGGCCGAGCTCGCGAAAAGGCCCCGTGAGCTTCAGCTCAAGCGGTGACTCATCGTCGAAAGTCGGCGTCCGCTGGGCACGAACCTCACCACCGGCAATGAGCGCGACGATCGGAACGGCA
>JASFSD010000193.1:0-5639 GCA_050114575.1 Gammaproteobacteria bacterium
GGGGTCTGCCCCCTTTGCGCCAAACGGGCTCTCACCCCTCTTGATCTCAGTCGGACTCGGCGAGCTCCTTCATGCTCGCGAGCGCTCCTTCGAACATGCCGCGCCGGCGTGCCATGTCGGCATCCTTGGCCGCCTGATCCGGCAGGTTAGAGACGTCGTAGACGAGCGTGTAGAGCATCTTCGAGGTATTGGCCGTTACCGGCTTCGCTTCCATGAAGCCGTGGTAGAGGTTGTAAAACTGGCCCTCGACGGCAGGCTGCGTGTAGCCGTAGGACAGATCCGTCTTGGCGACCAGAATCTCGATGACGCGGCCGCCCGCGAGCGCTCGGACCGTGCCCATCTCACCGTCACCGGACGTGATCTCGCAGTCTACGCCATTGAACCAGACGGTAATATCGCAGTAGCCGCCGACCTTGTCCCAGACCTCGGCCGCGGGCCGGTCGATATCGATCTCCATCTCGATCCTGACGTATTCCTGAGCCAGACCGGTCGCAGAGAAGCCGAGTGCGCCGACCGCGGTGAGAGCAGATACGATGCGTGACATGGGATTCGCCCCTTTGTGTTCTTATCGAGACGTTAGAATCGTACCATTAGCACCATGAATGCAAGGAGCAGTAGGCATGCGGGCTTCGAATCTGGCCGCACTGTGCGTTTCCATCTTGCTGGTATCACCGGTCGTGCAGTCGCAGAACACGCCTGAACCGCCGGGCCTCGAGTTCGTCTTCGAGGTCCGCGCCGAAGTGGCCGACCCGCTCGTCGTCGGCGAGCTGCCGAACGGCACCCGCCGCATCATCGACGTCATCGGCGGCACGGTCGAAGGCCCGAACCTGAGCGGCACGATTCGGCCTGGCGGCGCCGACTGGCAGATGATCCGGCGCGAGGATGGCTTCACCGACGTCGATGCCCGCTACACCATCGAGACCGACTCGGGCTCCTTCATCTATGTGCAGAACATCGGCATCCGCCATGCCCCGCCCGACGTCATGGCCCGCCTGAATGCCGGTGAAACCGTCGATCAATCGGATATCTATTTCCGCGCCGTGCCGAAATTCGAGACCGGAGACCCGGAGCTCGAGTGGTTGATGCGGTCGATCTTTATCTGTACGGGTGAGCGGTATCCGAACGGGGTGATTATTCGATTTTTTCGGGTGCTGTAGCGCTGATCAGCATAGATCGCCTAGCATGATTGCCGCGCTTCAACCCCCCGGGACGAGCCGTTCGAGCTCCTCGAACCAGTTTTGAACGATGATGATATTCGCCGTGTCTTCGGCGATTGCAGCGTTGCGTATGGCCAGAAAACGCTGTCCATCAGCAGAGACGTCGTAGGCTCGTTCCGGGTAAGCGAACGTCCCGACGTAAAGCCATCGCTCGAGCAACACTCTGCGATCTGTGAATGAAAAGGCATCGTCGGTCGCCGTCACCGTGACAGCCGTAAGGCTGTCATTGGCACCGACGCTGCTGTCGTCGAGATAAAAGAGCTCGCTCCCGTCCGGTGACCAGAGCGGCATCAACCCCCCATCGTTCGATACCTGCACCCGATCGCGATCCACATCCGGAAATGGTCGGACGTAAACCTCCATGCGCCCCGACTCGTCCGACTGATACGCTAACCAGCGGCCATCAGGCGAAAGCTCTCCATTACTTTCGGAACCCGGCCCGTTCATCAGCCAATCGAGCTCACCGCCGGTGCCGATGGGCACGATACCGATATCGCCACCGGAGCTTGTGAACACTAGTTGATCGCCGGCCGGCGTGAAGAAATTGGGGGTCCGCAAAGTGATCCCCGGGCCGGACGCGAGCTCAACCGTGGAACCCGTATTGTTGGCGGCTTTCGATTGGATTGAACGACTGCCGCTGCCAGCCGAATAGACTATGCTGGTGCCGTCCCGCGACCAGATCGGGAAAGCCGTTGCGACCTCGCCCAGGGTCAGCGTCGTCAGGATCTCCGCGCCGAAGTTCCAGACCCAGAATCCGTTGTCGCCGATTCCGTCGTCCAGCACCACGCGAGTTCCGTCCGGTGAAATACGAAGAAAACTGTACGCGCCGCCGGGAACGGCAAGCATTTCCTCACGTCCATCCCGGTCGACCCAGACGATCGTGCTGTCCGTCGTCGTGGCCTCGCCGGTCAGATAGACCAGCGTGCCATCGTCAGCGATGTCATATTGGGCCACTGCGCTCTGCCCCGCATTGGCGCGCTTGACGTTTGGCACGAGCGGGCGGGCGCTGCCCGTGACTGTGAGGGATTCGATGTCGAAAGGCGTTGCGAGCAGAACGTCGTCACGCGCATAGACGAGGTGACCCGTAGGCACATAGCGCGCGTCGTTGCCATTTTCGCCCAGATCCCTGCGCTCGCCAGTCGCCAGAGATGCGATGACAACGCGCCCATCCTCCGGATCATTAATAGGCGAAATACCGAAAAGCACCCATTCCCCGCCAGGAAGCTGCGTCGGCCCGTAAACGAGCTCGTCGTCGCCGGCCTCGATCATGAGCTCAGGCTCTCCACCGCGCGCCGGGATCCGAACGATGCCCCTGTCCTGGCCGAGCAGAATAGAGCCGTCGTCGCTCCAGGACGCGCCGTAAGGGTTGCCGATACCCTCCGCGATCATGACCGGGGGCGTTGCCCCGTCGATTGCCACGCGATAGAGCTCACCGGCCGGATCCCAGTAGGCAACTTCTGCGCCGTCGGGTGAAAAGAACGGGTTGACGAGATCCGGCTCGGTGCCCGGTATAACGTGAGGCTCCACATCCTCGATCCTTCGCAACAGCAAACCGATTGCCGTGTTGTAAACGAAGGCCGATCCATCGGGAGCGATAGTGATTGTGCTGCGACCGTTGCGACGCACGACGGCGCCTTCTGGCAGGATCTGATCGAACCGGCTGACGCGCACGGAAACAGGCCGCGGCCACAGCGCGGCCGCCACGATCGACGCGATCAGCACCCCTGCAACGGCCGTCAGCGCGAGTGAAATGAAACGCTGCGATGCGGGCTTCGCGAGCGTCGCTGTCGCATCGGGCCGTGCCTCCGGCTCCAGCAGCCCCTCGAGCCCGAGCCGCACATCACCGATGTGATGGAGGCGCTTGCGCACATCCTTCTGCAGGCAGAGCCTGATGGTGTGACGCACGGGGAAAGAGACGGCCGAAGGCAGCGCATCGAAATTCATGTCGCGCTCGATGACACGTGCAAGCGTGATCGTAACGTCCTCACCCGCGAAAGCCGGCTGACCCGTCAGCATCTCGAACAATAGGCAGCCGAAGGCCCAGATGTCCGTCCGTTGATCGACAAACCGGCCCCTCGCCTGTTCCGGACTCATGTAGGCTGCGGTCCCGAGAATCATTCCCGTCTCAGTGACAGCCGGCGTCGTCATTACCGGCGTGCCGCCGCTTATCGCGCGCGCGTTGATTGGCCGGGAAATACCGAAGTCGAGCACCTTGACCGTGCCATCTTGTCTGACCTTCACGTTGGCCGGCTTCAGATCCCGATGGACGATCTGCTGGTCGTGGGCCGCTTCGAGCGCGGACGCGATCTGCAGAGCGATTCCGACTGCCTCATCGGGCGCAATTGGACCAGCCTGGATCCGGTCGGCCAGAGTCGGACCTTCGACGAGCTCCATGACAATGGCCGTCTGGCCATCGACCTTTTCGAGCCCATAGACCTGAGCGATGTTCGGGTGATTGAGGGACGCCAGGATCTCCGCCTCGCGCTGGAAACGAGCCAGCCGATCGGAATCTTCGACGAAAGCCGGCGGCAGCACCTTCAGGGCGACATCACGCTTGAGCTCAGTGTCCATCGCACGATACACCTCGCCCATTCCGCCCGAGCCGATGGCTGCAGCGATCTCGTAAGAGCCGAAGCGTTTACCTGGCTCAAGCGCCACCGCTTAATTGCCCCCCGCAATGCGACACAAACGTCACCTGAGTTGTGGTTGTTTCGGCTCGATTCTACTCGATCGCGACTGTGTAAGACGCAGTGACCAAAAGCGGAACGGGCGAACGTTCCCGGCCTGACGGTGATGTCATCCCCCAGGACCGGATGCTCGTTGCCGAACGGACCGGGAACGCATGCGAGCCCTGATTTCGCCCCAGAAATAGAGCTAGACGTCGGCTTTCTGAAATGAATTTCAACGGGCCGGCGCGATGCACTGAAAGTTGACCGCATCCGTGTCGTCACCGGTGCCCTCGTAGCGGGCGACTTCGGGGTAAGGACAGACCACGCGTGTGAACGGACTGCTCGGCGAACCAGCAGGCGCGCCCGGCACACCACGTGCCGTCGCTGGGTGCTCTGCATGCAGCGCCCCCGGGGTCTGTCCGTTCTCGACCCAGCCCTCGATCGCCGAAAGCCAATCGATCTGGTGCGCGCCATTGCCGCCCGCACAGTGGCCCATCCCGGGTACCAGATACAGCTTGACGCTGTTGGACACCGCGTCCTCACCGAGCTCCTTGATGACGCTCTCGTGGTAATTCACCGAATTCCCGTAAGGGATTAGGCCATCGGTCGTGCCATGGAACACCAGGAGCTTTCCGCCGCGCTCGATGAACGCTGACAGATCCGGGTCCATCGCATCGGTGGCACCCGCATCCTGCGCCGCAGCGAGGGCAACATCCCGGTCGACATCGAACGTGGCGGGATCCCAATTGGGGTCGTTGACCACGACGTTCTGAAAATAGTTGCTACCAATCCGGAACTGGGGCGCAGCATAGCCTGCCCATTGTTGCTCGCTGCCCGGACCCGTACCGGGGTAAACGACGTCGCCTGCCGCGTTCACGAGGCCTGCGCAAATTCGATTTGCAGCTGCGACTTCGCTGGCGCTCAGGCATTCCGTTGTGCTGTCGCTCACCCCGCACTGCAGAGTCGCTGGATCGAAGCCGCACGTGCCGGGGCTCGCGATGACGCGATCGGCGACGCCGTCATCGGCATCGCAAGCCGCGATCGCGCCTTCCGTCAGCAGGCCCAGACTCTCCGAGTTCAGGCCTTCCGGGCCGAAGTTGCGTTGGATTTTAATGCTCAAGCCCATCAACGGCACCCAATTACTGGCCGGCGCACCAGCGACGATCGCGTCATAGTCTGTCGGGTAGCGTTGTGCCTCCTTCAACCCCTGGCGGCCACCCTGGGAGCAGCCGAGCCAGTGCGCTTTATCGTGTTCCTCGCCATAGTGAAGATCAGTGATCATCTTGCCGACGACAGTTAGCTCATGCATCGCCCGATATTGAAAGTCGACCAGCTTTTCTGGCTGACCAACGGCCCACGAGAAATCGCCGCCACCCCTTCGATGGCCCGTGTCCGTATTGGCGACCGCGTAACCACGCATGACGGGATCAACGAGGGAACCAAGAACGATTGAGGCCGCAGCACCCCCATTGCCGGTTTACATGAAATTGCCGTTCCAGGCTTCCGGGGTTGGCAGCCAGAGCTCGAACCGGATGTCGGAATCCGACGTTGGTGCGATCGAGCCTGCGACGCGGCAGAACGCCGGCAATCCTGAATAGTCGGCTGCAAACTTTCCGGTCTGCGACCCCGGCTGGATTCAGAAAGCGACGAGGATGCCGAAACCGAGGTCGATGACTAGTCGGCCAGTACGTTTTATCGGCCAGTACGATTTTTTTTACCAGGATATATCTATACCCCCCCCAAATCCGGCAAA
>JASFSD010000194.1:0-5567 GCA_050114575.1 Gammaproteobacteria bacterium
ACCAGACTTGCGATCAGAACGAAAAAGGCGAGCAGCAGTGCCGCGTACAGCAGCTTCGGCGCGAAATCGAGAAACGATTGCCAGTCTTCTCTCAGGCTTGCGATGATGAATTCCACGTCCGGAATATTAGCTCAAGTTCCGATATCGGCTTTCCCGTTGTCTCCGATTGCGGTCGCGCGCTCAGGGCGAAACAGCCCGCTGTTCCTCGGCGGTTGGTGAGCACCAGGCTCGCGGAGCGTCAGGGGATCAGCCCCCACCTCGCACGTCTGCCGCGGGCGTCGACATGCAGATAGGGCCCGTGAGCCGACGTCGTGCGGTAGACGCCCAGGCCGCCACGCAATTCGGCGTGCTCCGGGCGAGCGAAGAAATCGTTCGCCAGGCGATAGAGCCATTGCGCATCACGATAATCGAGTGCGCCGTCTCCGTTCAGGTCGTCCATGATGTCGTCACGCGGTGACACGTCGACGTAGATGTCTGCCGCCCCGCCATAGACATGACGGCTGTGCTGCCCATTGCCGATCGCGCGGTTGTATACGGGCGTGCGAAACCCGCTCATGACGGTGAAGGAATCGGCTTCGACTCCGACCTCGTTGAGCCTTTCGAGCAGGAGCTCGAGTTTCAGCAGCAGGGATTCACGCAGGATCAGGTATTTGGGATACGTATTGGTCTGCTTCGAGGGGAACTGACCGAGCCTGAAGTGGGGTGAGAGCTCGAGATCGACGAGATCCGGTGTCAGCTCGATGAACCCGTCCGGTGCGATATAGACGGGGTCGCCGTTGAGCGGCTCAGGAAATTGCCCGATTCGGTATCCGTGCAGAAGACCATCGGAAACTTCGTTCGCGGGGATCAGAATGAACGCATTCAGACGAATTTCTTCCGCCGCGCTGCCGAAGCGGAGCTCTGCCAGGCCCGGCTCGGAAGGCGCCGTCCACTCCCAGCCGCCGGAAGCCGAGGCAGCGAGCTGTCCCCGGTTCGCGCTTGCGGTCGCGCCCTCGGCGCGCAGCCACAAGCGTTCGCCGGGAAGGACGTAGACCGCGAATACTTCGTACGAGACGACGAGATCGTCATTGATTTCCAGACTGATAGAAGTGCGCCCCGACTCGAAGCCGCTGGCGTTCATCGTGGCGGCGAGCAACACGAGAGATACTATGAAGCTGGTCCGGAGGGATCGGTTTCTGGTCATGGCTGGTCCCGGCTACGTTGGCGGGTCTTCGCGCAGCTCCTGCAGAACGGGCCCGTCGCGACCGTAAATATCGTCTCTGAACTGCAGCGTCCCATCGTCGTCGACCCAGACCGTCCAGTAGAGCAGGTGAACGGGCATCGGTCGTGCCAGCCTTACATTCTGCTCTCTGCCCGCCGCTATCGCCTGGTTTATTGCACTGCGTGACCAGTTCGCATCATCGGCCAGCAGAAGCTCGGCCAGATCCAGCGGCCGCTGAAGCCTGATACAGCCCGAGCTGAAGGCGCGCGCGTCCTCGGCGAAGAGCTGACGCGAGGGCGTGTCATGCAGATAGACGGAGAACTGGTTTGGAAACATGAACTTGACCTGGCCCAGGGCGTTCAACGGTCCCGGTCCCTGGCGCAGCCGATACGGAAAGTTACGCGCACTGACCGCCGACCAGTCCACTGTATTGGGATCGATCACTCGCTCGTCCGCGCCCCATCCCTGCAGCAGCTGATAGCCCTGCTCGCGAATATAGCCCGGGTTGGCTTTGATCAGGGGGAGCTTGTCCTGGGTTGCGATGCTGCTCGGCACCTCCCAGCTGGGATTCAGGACGAGATAGCGAATCGTGTCGGAAAAGACGGGCGTCCGCCGATAGGGTCTGCCGACGACGACACGCATGTTCATCACGTGCTCGCCATCCTCGACCACATCGAGGTTGAAGCCCGCGATGTTGACCAGGACATACCTGTCTCCGAGTGTCTCCGGAAGCCAGCGCCAGCGCTCCAGATTGACGATCAGCTGGTTGATCCGCGTCTGTATCGGGACGTTGAGCGCAGCCTGGGACGCGCGGCCAACCAGTCCGTCCGCGGTGAGGCCGTGGCGTGACTGAAACGCTCTGACTGCAGCGTCGAGCTCCTCGGTGAATTCGCTCGTCGGCGGACCTGTGTAGTCGCCGCTGACGAGCAGGCGAGCGGCCAACTGCCTGACCCGCGGCCCCGTATCGCCGGCGCGCAGAGTTTCACCCGCGTCGATGCCCTGCCATCCGCCTGCATCGCGAATCTGTCGGAGCTCGGCGAGTCGCAGGACGAGCGCATCGTATTCGTGCGCCTCGGGCAGAAGGGATTCGAGCAATGGTCCCGCGCCGCCCGCGACCTGGTCGAGCAAAGGCGCGAGGTCGCGATGCCTGCGGTTGGCGATCCATTCCGGGCTCAGTGTTTCCGGGTTCAGCCGCCCTGCCAGGAAATGGGTGCCGATCATCAGGAACGCGTCGCTGAGCGCCAGTTCGACGTCAACGAGCGCGCCCGCGCTATCGAGCTCGAGGGACTCGATCGCATCGAGATGATAATGGGAAGAGTTGAGACCCTGGCTCGATGGTCCCGAGACGAGCCAGTCGATAAACGCCTCGGCATGCGGCGCGAGACCCTGGTCCGTGATCCAGATCGGCTCGAAATCGCGAGCCGGATAGAAGCGGCGCAGGGTCTGCCTGGCATGAACCCGTTCGTCCATGACGTCGAAGCTGTCGGTCGCCAACCCCGATTCGATCCGGCTGCGGAGCCGGTTCTCGAGTGCCGACTGGGCGTGAAGCGAACTGAATGTGAGTTGGCACAAGAGCGCTACGAGCACAATCTGTGCGCGCCGATACCCGAATGATTTCAGAGTCACAATTTCTCCTTGGCAAAGAGATCCCGAAAGAAATCGATGACGGTCTTTTCTTTCGAGTCCCGGAATTCGCCGGCATCGAAAAACACCCCGAAGCGACTCGGACATCCCTCGTACCAGATGTGGGGCCGTCTCGGGTCGATCATTTTTGGCATGGATACGCTGCAATGGGGACAATCAGGCGCTTAGCTCCCTTTCTGGACCCAGGCAATCAACCGTGTCATCGCCCCGACATCGGCCTCGTCGAAACCGCGTAAATCTAACTCGAATCGACTGCTGCTACCATCGAAATCGGCGCTACCTCGAGCTCCCTGGCAACCACACATTGAACACTGCAGAAACGATCTATGAAACCCTCGTCGACGAGGAGGACGCCCTGGCATGCGCGGAAATCCCGGAGGCTGCTTGCCGTGAGACGCCGAGGAACTTCGTGCTGATTCTGCTGGCGCAATTGATGACAAAGCTGGGTGACTCACTGGCGAGTCCCAAGACCGTGTTGCCCTGGATCATGGCCGGGGCCGGTGCGCCGGTTGCGCTGACCGGCCTGCTGGTTCCAATTCGCGAGTCTGGCAGCCTGATTCCGCAACTCGTCATCGCGGGCTGGGTCCGGCGACTGGCGGTTCGAAAGTGGGTCTGGGTCCTGGGCTCTTGCGCTCAGGCGGTCTGTGTCCTCGGTATCGCTGCCGCCGCCGGCTTGCTCGAGGGGCCAACCGCCGGCTGGACGATCATCGGTTGCCTCGGTCTGTTCAGTCTCGCGCGCGGGTTCTGCTCGGTTGCTTCCAAAGACGTGCTTGGTAAGACCGTGCCCAAGAAGCGCCGCGGGCGTCTGACCGGATGGTCGGCGAGCGGGGCGGGGCTCGCTTCCATCTTCGTCGGGCTGGCGCTGCTGCTGCCGCTCGCGGGCATCGGCGATGCCGCAGGGGCAGGCGCCTTGGTGCTCGCAGCCGGGTTTCTCTGGCTCGCTGGCGCAGCCGTGTTCTCGCGCGTTTCGGAGTACGAAGGTGAGACCGAGGGTGGGCGGAACGCCATCGTCGGCGCCTGGCACCGCTTGTCGCTGCTCGGCACGGATCGACCGTTTCGCCGCTTCGTCATTACCCGGGCGCTGCTGCTGTGCTCCGCGCTGAGCGCACCCTTCTACGTGCTGATGGCGCGCGAGCAGGTGGGTTCGCCGGCCAGGTTGCTCGGATGGTTCATAGTTTCCGCAGGCTTGGCCAGCCTGGTATCGGGCCCGATCTGGGGCCGGCTCGCCGATCATTCGAGTCGGCGCGTGATGTCGGTGGCTGCCACGATCAGCGGGCTGATTGGCATCCTCGTATTTGCTGCCGTTCAGCTGGTGCCGGCTCTAGCGGCACACGGTGCTTTCTTCCCGGTCGCCTACTTCTGCCTGGCTGTGGCGCACGATGGCGTCCGAGTCGGCCGCAAGACCTATATCGTCGATCTCGCAGAAGGCAACCGGCGCACGGACTACGTGTCGGTGTCGAATTCGGTGATCGGTGTCGTGTTGTTGCTGGCCGGGTTGACGGGCACGCTGTCAGGAGTCTTGAGCCTGTCTGGTGTCGTGCTGCTGCTCTCGATCTTCGGGCTGGCGGGAGCCTGGCTCGCCACGCGCTTGCCCGAGGTCTGAGCGTCGGAATAGGATTCATCTTCAGGCAGAGAAGTCACAGGTTACGGATCCGATTCAATGACAAGAGCAGATATTCCCACACCGCTGGCTTCGACTCAGTGGCTTGCCGAGAACCTCGAGGCGCCGGACCTTCGGATCATCGATTGCTCCGTCGTGATGCGCTCTACGGATGATGGCGGGTATACGTTCGTCGGCGGTGCCGAGGAATGGGAAGCAGGCCACATCCCCGGCAGCATCTTCGTGGATGTTCTGCAGGACCTCTCGGCGAAGGATCATCACCTGCCGATGATGATGCCGGCGCCGGAAGAATTCGCAGCGACGATGCGCCGGCTCGGGGTCTCCAATGATTCCAGGGTCGTGCTCTATGACCGCTCTAACCATGCATGGGCGGCGCGCGTCTGGTGGATGCTGCGCTATTGCGGGTTTGAACGGGCCGCCGTCCTCGATGGCGGCTGGAACAAGTGGGTCGCCGAAGGGCGTCCGGTTTCACTGGAAGAGCCGGCGCCGGTCGCGGGCGACTTTACCGTGACGGTCAATGAGAAGCTTTTCGCGGACAAGGCGGATGTCGTTGCTGCGCTCGATGCATCGGCGACCTGCATCATCAATGCGCTGTCGCCGGAAGAGCATAGCGGGGAGACGAGCCGTTTTCCGCGCGCCGGGAGGATCCCGGGAAGCGAGAACGTTTATTGCCAATCGCTGGTGGACCCGGCGACGCACGCGTTTCTCTCGCTGGACGAGCTGCGCGATCGGTTCGAAGCGGCCGGCGCGCTTGCGGCGGACCGGGCGATCACCTACTGCGGCGCGGGGATCGCGGCAAGCAGCAACGCGCTTGTGTTGACGCTGCTCGGCCACGAAGAAGTGGCCGTCTACGACGGCTCGATGGCCGAGTGGTCGAGCGACCCGGAAACGCCTATGGAGACGGGTTAAGCGTCTGCGTCTTTGGCTTCTTGAATATAGACGGCGCGCTCGTGCGAAAATGCCCGGAATCCAAAGACGCCGTGATAACTGCCCATCCCGCTCTGATTTACGCCGCCGAAGGGCAGCTGGCTCTCCAGATAGTGGGAGAAGAACCCGTTGATGGTCACGCCGCCTGAAGAGGTTCCGTTCAGGACCTTGTCG
>JASFSD010000195.1:0-5557 GCA_050114575.1 Gammaproteobacteria bacterium
ATCGGCATCGGGCGTGTCGATCGCGGCCGTCAGCCCGGACTCGGGGTCGTGGAGCAGAAACCCGTAGTTGTCGCTGAGGCACGGAAACTGGGCGATCTCGAGGTCTTTCACGGCATTCGAGGACAAGGCGCCTGAGGCGAACGCGGCAAAGCATAGCGTACAATCCGCGGCGGTACGCAAGCGACACTCTTTCCATGCCTGAACTGAAGTTACCTGACGGCTCAGCCCGCAGCTACCCGGACCCCGTGACGGGTCTCGAGGTCGCCGCCGACATCGGCGCCGGCCTCGCCAAGGCCGCCGTGGCCATTCGACTGGACGGCGAGCTCGTCGATCTGACACGAACGATCGAGCGCGACGCCGAGATCGAGATCGTGACCCGGGAGTCGGAGCCCGGACTCGATCTGCTGCGCCACGATGCCGCGCACGTCATGGCCGAGGCCGTCAAGGAGCTGTATCCGGAAACCCAGGTGACGATCGGGCCATCGATAGCGGACGGCTTCTATTACGACTTTGCGCGCGAAACTCCGTTTACGCCCGAGGACCTGGAAGAGATCGAAGCACGCATGTGCGAGATCGTCGACCGCGACGAAACCATCGTGCGCGAGGTCTGGGACCGCGACGAAGCCATCGAGTTCTTTCGCCAGGCCGGTGAGGACTACAAGGCGGAGATCATCGCCGGGATTCCCGCGAGGGAGCCGATCACGCTCTATCGCCAGGGCGAATTCATCGACCTGTGCCGCGGACCGCACCTGCCGTCGACGGGACGCCTCGGCAAGGCATTCAAGCTGACCAAGCTGGCCGGCGCCTACTGGCGCGGCGATTCCCGCAACGAGATGCTGCAGCGCGTCTATGGAACGGCCTGGGCGAACCCGAAGCAGCTCAAACAGTACCTGCACCGGCTCGAGGAAGCCGAGCGCCGCGATCACCGTCGGCTCGGACGGCAGATGGATCTGTTCCATTTTCAGGACGAGGCCGTCGGCGCGGCATTCTGGCATCCGAAAGGCTGGACGCTGTTCCAGACGCTGGTCGAGCACATGCGCGCCAGGCAGGAGGCCGCCGGCTACCGCGAGGTCAACACACCCGAGCTCATGGACCGTTCGCTCTGGGAAGCCTCGGGCCACTGGGACACTTTCGGCGAGCACATGTTCACGAGCCGGACCGAGGACGAGCGTGTTCTGGCGGTCAAGCCGATGAACTGTCCCGGCCACGTGCAGGTGTTCCGCAACGACCTCAGAAGTTATCGCGAGCTTCCCTTCCGGCTGGCCGAGTTCGGCAAGGTGCACCGATACGAGCCTTCGGGCGCTCTGCACGGGCTCATGCGGGTCCGTGCGTTCACGCAGGACGATGCCCACATTTTCTGCACCGAGGATCAGATCACGCAGGAAACCGGCGCCGTCTGCGACCTGCTGCTCGGCATTTATCGCGACTTCGGCTTCGACGACATCATCATCAAGTTCGCCGACCGCCCGGAGCGGCGAGTCGGCTCCGACGAGGTCTGGGACCGGGCCGAAGCGGCCCTGCAGAGCGCCATGCAGAGCCTCGGCCTCGAGTACACGCTGAACCAGGGCGAGGGCGCCTTCTACGGTCCGAAGATCGAGTTCGTGCTGCGCGACGCCATCGGCCGCGACTGGCAGTGCGGCACGCTGCAGGTCGACTTCAATCTGCCTTCCCGGCTCGGCGCAACCTATGTCGGCGAGGACGGTCAGAAACACACACCCGTCCTGCTGCACCGCGCGATCTTCGGCTCGCTCGAGCGCTTCATCGGCATCCTGCTCGAGCACTATGCGGGCGCCCTGCCGTTCTGGCTCGCTCCCGAGCAGGTCGTCGTCACAACCATCACGTCGGAGGCCGACGAGTATGCCGCGCGTGTAACCGACGCGTTACTGCGGGCCGGAATCCGCGCCAGCGCCGACCTGCGCAATGAGAAGATCAATTACAAGGTCCGGGAGCACAGCGTGGCCAAGGTGCCCGTCATCATGGCGCTCGGCAAGCGCGAATCGGCCGAAGAGACGGTCTCGATTCGTCGGCTCGGCAGCAAGCAGCAAACGGTGCTGCCGCTCGCGGAGGCGATCACCGAGCTCAAGGCAGAAAGCAGGCAGGAGAATCACGATGCGCGTAGTTAGCTTTGTGGCCGACGGCAGGCCGAGTTTCGGCCTCGCCGTCGATGATGGCATCGTCGATTCCGGCGCGCGTCTCGGTGACGTCGGCGACCTGTTCGAGCTGCTGCAGAGCGGCCGCCTCGAGGAGCTGCGCGCTGACGAAGCAGCCGCGGCCGACTTTGGCTTCGACGAAGTGCGGTTTCTTCCCGTAATCGCCAACCCTGCCGCCAAGATTCTCTGCATCGGTATCAACTACCGCCCGCACATGCTCGAGATGGGTCGCGAGCCGCCGAGCCACCCGGTCGTCTTCGTTCGCTTTTCGAACAGCCTGGTCGGCCACGACGAGCCGCTGATCCGGCCGACCGTGTCGGAGAAGTTCGATTTCGAGGGCGAGCTGGCCGTCATCATCGGCAAACGCGCGCGGCAGGTCTCGCGCGCCGAGGCGCTCGACCATGTCGCCGGGTTCGCCTGCTTCAACGACGGCAGCGTGCGCGATTTTCAGCGGCACAGCGGGCAGTTCACACCGGGCAAGAACTTCGTCGCCAGCGGCTCTCTCGGACCCTGGATGGCGACGCGGGACGAGATCCCGAACCCGGCAGCGCTCGAGCTGACGACACGGCTGAATGGCGAGGTCGTGCAGCAGGAAAGCACGGGCGAGCTCATATTCGGGATCGCCGAGCTGATCGAGTACATCACGATCTGGACCGAGCTCATGCCCGGCGACATCATCGCGACCGGCACACCGGGCGGCGTCGGCGCCGGCAGAACGCCGCCGCTGTGGATGCGGCCCGGCGACCGGGTCGAGGTGGAGATCTCAGGCGTCGGCAGCCTGAGAAACGAGGTGCGGGAACGGGATGCGTCATAGGCGGTTCGCCGCAGTCCTCGTCATTCTCACCGCAGTCGCCGTTCGAGCGGGCGCTCAGACGGACGATCTCGGCTGGATAGATTTCGACAAGGTCGACGCGGGCGATGTCGTGCTCGAGACGACCGCAACCGACCGCGGGACCGTCCACATCGAGCTCGCCATCGCGATCGACGCCGACTGGCAGGCGATCTGGGACGTGCTGAAGGCCTGCGAGATTTCTCCTGAATACGTGCCGCACGTCGTGCAGTGCAGCCGGGTCGCATCGATCGAGGATTGCGATTGCGAGCTGTTCGAGCAGAGCGTCAAACCGGCGTTCTTCCTGCCGCGATTCGACCACATTTTCAAGCTCGAGTACTTTCCGCCTGACATGATCCAGGTATCTCACGTCAGCGGCCCTCTGGATCGAATGGAAGGCTCATGGCAACTGCTGCGGCGACCCGGCATGGCCACCGTCCTCATCCATTCTCTGACGCTGAAGCCCGGCTTCCCGGTGCCGCGGCTCTTCGTCCGCAATACGCTCAGAAGAGACCTGCCCAAAGTGCTGCGCGAGGTCCGTCTGCGCGCCGAGAACGCACGTACCACGCAGCCCTCTCAATCGCTGTGATTCCCATCACTGCGGCGTAGCGACCCCTCTGCTAGCTTGCCACGGATCGTGTCCGCAGCTACCGAAAATTCACCCAGAATTCTGATCGTCGAGTCCGACCGCAAGGTCGCGGGCCAGTTGGCGCAGTTCGTTGTTCGGGGCTGGCCCGCCGCATCCGTGCAATCGATCAAGTCGGTGCTCGAACGAGCGGCCGCGGGCCACGAACGGATTCGTGCCTTCGACGTGGTGCTCGCCGGCTGCGACTTCGGCGAGGACGGCTCGAGCGATAACCCGACCCTGCGCACTCTGCGCGAGCTCTCGACCGATCCCGAGATGCCGCCGGTGATCCTGCTGACCCAGCGCGGCAGCGAGTTCATTGCCGCACAGGCGATCAGGGCGGGGGCTTTCGATTACCTGCCGAAAAGCCTGTTCGGCAGCGAGCAGGTCACGTCGGCCATACGCCATGCGCTGGCATCGCGGCAGCCGTTTCGCACTGGTGCGACCGACGGGAGCCTGCCGCAACTCTTCGGCTACGACATCAAGCGCCGCCTGGCCTCGAACGAGAACGCCTCGATTCACACCGCCTTCAGCGCCGAGCAGCGCAAGGAGGTCGTCCTGAAGATACTGAACCGGGGACGCGGCTCACTGAGCCGGGACTCCCAGTTCGCACGCTTCATCGACGAGTTCAAAATGCTGCACGATATCGACGATCCGGCAGTCGCCGAGTTTTACGATTTCCGTGTCACGTCCGACTACTGCTATATCGCCATGGAGTACTTCGAGCAGGGGCATCTCGGTACGCGGATGAAGCAACCCCTGCCCGCTCAGGAAGCGCTTCGAATCGCGATGGAAGTCGCGCAGGCACTGTCGATCATTCACATGGCCGGCGTCGTGCATCACGATCTCAAGCCAGGCAACATCATGCTGCGCCGGGACAGCACGGTCGCGCTGATCGACTTCGGAATTTCGCGGTCGGCGCTGCTCCAGAATCAGGATGTCGACGCGATCACGGGTACTCCCTACTACATGAGCCCCGAGCAGGGCAGCGGCGAAGAAACGGATGAGCGATCCGATCTCTATTCGCTCGGCATCATCCTGTTCCAGATGCTCACGGGCGAGAAGCCGTACGGCGGGTCGGACGCGCACGAGATCCTCGCCGCCCACCGCGAGGCCCCGATTCCCGAGCTGCCCGAGGAGCTGTCCGAGCACCAGCATCTGATCTCCCGGCTTCTGGCCAAGAGCCCCGAGGCGCGAATTGCGAGCGCCCGGGAGCTCGTCGAAGTGATCGAGCACCAGCTGACGAAGCAGCGCGAAAGCGATTACGCGATGTCGGCCAGGTCGGCCTGATCGAGCAGCGATTCGAGCCCCTCGAAGTCGTACAGCGCGCGATCCGCCAGATGGCTCGGCGTGACGTTCTGGACGGCCCGGAACAGCCGCGCCGTCCGCCCGGGATCCTCGCGCTCCCAGTCCTGCAACAGCCGCTTGATCTCCTGGCGCTTGAGGTTCTGCTGCGAGCCGCACAGATCGCACGGAATGATCGGAAATTTCCTGCCTCTGGCGTAGCGGGCGATATCCCGCTCGGCACAGTAGGCGAGCGGCCGGATCACGATGTGCCGCGAGTCGTCACTGATCAGCTTGGGCGGCATCGCCTTGAGCCTGCCGCCGTAGAAAAGGTTCAGAAACATCGTCTCGACGATATCGTCACGATGGTGTCCGAGCGCGATCTTGTCGGCTCCGATCTCCGTCGCGACCCGATACAAAACACCACGTCTGAGCCTTGAGCACAGGCCGCACATCGTCTTGCCCGGCTCGATCACCTTCTTGACGATCGAATAGGTGTCTTCCTCGACGATGCGGTAGTCGACGCCGATCGACTCGAAATGCGCGGGCAGGACGGCCGGCGGGAAGTTCGGCTGCTTCTGGTCGAGATTGACGGCCGTCAGATCGAACCGGATCGGCGCACGCCGCTGCAGCTCCTTGAGCATATCGAGCAGCGTGTAGGAGTCCTTT
>JASFSD010000196.1:0-5528 GCA_050114575.1 Gammaproteobacteria bacterium
ACGCTGGAGAGACATGGCGTCGATGTGAGGATCTTCCCTGGGCGCCAGTCCATCGAGCTGCCCGACGAGATCTTCCCCAACAACTGGATCAGCACTCATCCTGACGGGACGGTCGTGCTCTACCCCATGATGGCGTGGAATCGCCGAGAAGAACGCCGTAAGGACATTCTCGATCAGCTGCAGCAACAGGCCGGCGGATTTCGGATCGATCGCATCGTCGACCTGTCGCATCTCGAACAGAGCAATCACTTTCTCGAGGGCACCGGCAGTCTCGTGCTGGACCATGGCAGCCGGCTCGCCTTCGCTTGCCTCTCGCCGCGGACGCACGTCGAGGCGCTGCGCGAATTCGGGCGCGAAATGAATTACGACATCATCGCATTCAACGCCAAGGGCCGGCGTGGCCGCGCCATCTATCACACCAATGTCATGATGTCGCTGGGCGAACGATTCGCCGTCGCATGTCTGGAGTCGATTCCGGAGCTGGATGACCGGCTCAGAGTTTTAATGCGGCTCGAGCGGAGCGGTCGAGAAGTCATCGAGCTGCGTCCGGAGCAGCTGAGACATTTCTGCGGCAACCTGCTCCAGCTCCGTGCCGGCGACAAGCGCGTGATCGTCATGTCCAAGCGGGCGCGACAGGCGCTCGACGAGCATCAGGTCGCGGCGCTCGGCCGACACGGTGATCTGGTCACCGTCGACGTCGGCACGATCGAGACTTTCGGCGGCGGCAGCGTGCGCTGCATGCTGACGGAGCTGCTGCTGCCACGCAAAGCACAGAGCGAAGACTGACGCGAGCCCGGCACACGCGCTGCCTCTCGCCAGCCGAGGAATCCGACCGCGATTCAGTCGAGGTGGCCGACCGCGAAGCGGTCGATATCGAGCGGCGCCGCATGCACGATGGTCGCATCGAGATTGGTCCGCCCGAGCCCCGCAACCTCGTACACGAGCTCGAACGCCGGCGGCACCACCCCGTCGACAGCAACTGCGTCGATACTCATTTCGACGGTTGCCGGGTCGCTGACGGCATGCGCCGTCTGCATCAGCGCTTCGTCGCGCATCCCGGCAATAAAGACGAAGCGATTGCCTCCGGGGGCCGGAAGCGCGGAAAACAGACCATAGTCCCGATAGCTCTGCGGCCCGCTGGGCATTCCGGCTTCACTGATGAAGCTCGTACCCGTCGAACGTAGAACGAGCTCGTCGAAAGTCTCGCCGAGTGCGAGCTCCGAGCCCTCGAACACGAAATCCGTCAGCATGCCGAGACCGCTGAGATAGCCGAGGTACACGATATGGCTTTCGCGGATGAGCGAGGACTCGAGGTTGGACATGGCCACGACGTGTATGTCCTTGTCGGCCACTGCCAGCACACTCATCAGATCGCGCATCGCGAACGCAATACTGCTCGGCAGATAGGTCAGGTCGAGGTCGATAAACCGGTCGGCCGTTTCCGGCTCGAGCAGGAAACGGTTGTCCAGGTCGCTGCTCGAGTTGATCGCGAATTCCCGAACGAGGCGGCCCACGTTCCCGAACTCGTCCAGCTCGCCAAAAATAAAGTAATCCCCGACGACGATGGTGATCGGCGTCTCGTCGTCGATGACGGGAGCCCAGAGCGCGGAGCCCGCGACCGTGCGATAGCCCGCCGCCACCGCTCCCGCGTCTGTCGTCAAGACGCGGCCGATGAAAATGCCGGCCAGAACGCTGACCGCGACGATTGCGGTGAGCGCGATACGACCGGGCCGGGCGGGGCCCGCCCGGCTCGAGACCGAGTCGGGAACCTCTGCGCCGAGCGCAATCCGGTACTCGCCCTTCGGGATGCTGATCTGGCACGCATCGTCGATATCGTGGTCGGCGTAGTACTGGACGAGCTTCTGCCGCAGATTGTGCGCATAGACGCGGACCATCGAGTCCTGCGCCGGGTCGAAACCGTTACCCCTGTCGAAGACCTCCGCGGCGATCTCGACTTCTTTCGGCACATGGCCTCGATCGGCGCATTCGGCAAGATACGTCAGCAGGGCCGTATAGAAGCGCGACCGGCCAAGCACGCCGCTTTCGAGGATCTTCGCGACCTGATCCCGGATGATCTCGTTGTTGGTCTGTGCGGCCAATTCAGGCACCAGCGGGTCGGAGTGTGAGACACAGTAGCCGATCGTTAACAGTTAATAAACCGGCGAAAATAGGCTGACATTTCAAGGGACTTAAGACATTCCACACCAGTCCGGTATCATCCGGTGGAAATCAGCGACCGGTGGGGAGCATCCATGACGATCGATCGGCGAGCCTTTCTGGCGGGCATGGCAGGCGCGGGTGGCACGCGCGCCTTGATGAAGCTCGGGCTCGCGACGAGCCTCGGCCTGTCGGCGGCACGCGGCTTTGCTCAGGATGCCGCCGCTCTGGCGAACGGCACGCGGCTGGTCCTGCTCGGTACCCAGGGGGGGCCCAACTTCCGCGTCGAGCGCAAGGAATGCGCCAATGCAGTCGTCATCGACGGCCGCAGCTATATCGTGGACTGCGGCTACGGCGCCCTCGGTCGGCTGGGCGAGGCGGGTATCAACTTTCGCGAAGTCGCCAATATCTTTCTGACGCATCTGCACGACGACCACACGAGCGACGTAGCCGCGCTCTTGAGCCATCAGTGGACGGGCGGCAGGATCGACGAGACGCTCGTCGTCGGCCCTTACGGCACAGAAAATCTCGTCGCGGCGGCGATCGAGTACTTCCGGGCGAACACGGAGATTCGGCTCGCGGACGAGGATCGCAGCGTCCTGCCCGCCGAGATCTTCTCTGGCCGCGATATCGAGGCCACCGACGCACCGACGGAGATCTTCGCCGACGACCGCGTGACGGTGTCGAGCGTCGAAAACACGCATTTTCCCGATTCCGCCAGACAGGCCGTGCCCTATCGAGCGGTCTCGTACCGCTTCGACAGCCGCGACCGCTCGATCACGATTTCCGGCGACACGGCGTATTCGGAAAACCTGGTCCGGCTTGCCGAAGGCTCTGATGTGTTCGCCTGCGAGGTCATCGAGGCCGGCACGACTCGAGCCAATTTCGAAGCCCGCGTCGCGGCCGGGGCCTATGCCGACAACCCGGAAGGCATCTGGAAGCACATCATCGAGACGCACACGAGCACCGAAGAGGCGGGCCGCATGGCGGCCGAGGCCGGCGTTGGCACGCTCGTCCTGACGCATCTCCTGCCCGGCGCACTGATGGACGTCCCCGACGAGACCTACCTCGAAGGCATCCGCAAGCACTTCGACGGCCCGGTCATCATCGGCCGCGACCTCATGGTCATCTGACCACGACTGACACCGAGCCGCAGCGGCCGCTGCCTCGAGAGGGTCACCCGCAGGCAAGAAACCTGACGGAAAGGCGCCGCCCAGCCGTACTATCTGGCAAGTGAGCCGCCGCAACACACAGCATGCCTTCGTTAAACACCTGTTCGAGCGCTACCGCTCCTCGCTGGGCCGCCACGTGGCGAAGCTGCTCGGAACGCAGACGGACGCGGAAGATGTCGTTCAGGAGACCTATGCGCGCCTGCTCACCGCAGACGGCCTCGAGCAGAACGAGCCCAGAGCCAGAAGCTATATGTTTCGGATCGCGACCAATCTTGCCTACGACCGGCATCGCCGCAAGCGTGAGCAGAGCCTCGAGGAACTGGGTGAGCCGGCGGCGCCCGTCGGCATCGTGGATGGGCCGGACGCCATACTCGACCTCGATCGGGCTCTCGAAGCAATTACCCGCACGCTGCTGCAGATCCGACCGCGCAGCCGCCAGGTGTTTCTGCTCAGAACGGCCGAAGGCCTGAGTTACGAGGCGATCGCCGAACGGCTCGCCATCAGCAAACGCACGGTCGAGCGCGAAATGAAGCACGCGCTGGATGCCTGTCAGAGAAGGCTCGACAGATCGAAGGAGTGACGATGAACGAGCACCATGAACCACGAACCGAGGACGACGCGGTCGATCGCTACCTGGCGCTGGACGCGAGTCGCGATGACACTGCCGGCGGCGCACCAGCCAGCGACGCAGTTGCCGCAACCGATCGAGCGGTTTTCGCCCGGTGTGACGCGGTGATGGCGCTGGCGCCGAAGCTCGCAGAGTCAGCGGACACGGCCTGGGCATTCGAGGAAGCCCGGCGGATTGCCCGCTCCGGACCCGAGCAACGTGAGCGTCCCTCGACCACGCGCTGGTATCTCGGCCCATGGCCGGCCTGGGGCGTCGCCGGTGCGCTGGCCATTGCCCTCGCACTCGCCCTGCTGCCGGCGTCGGAATCGCCGCTGCCGGGGCCGACGCCTGGCGAGGCCGAGCCTGCCGTACCTAACATAACGTTTGCCCCAATCGTCATATCGACCGAGCTCGCGCGCTCGCTCGCCGAGGTGGAGCCCGTGGTGGCGCTCACCGACGCCACCGCCCGATCGAGCGAGCTCCCGGCACCCGGCGTCTGGGTCGACGGCCGATCGCTCGCCGTCCTGCCATTTGCTGCGAGCGGCGACTTCTCCGGCGGCGGCACGACGGCGGCTTCCCTCTACGAGCAGGTCGTAAGACAGCTGCGGTCGATTCCGGGCCTCTACTTGATCGACTCGGCAACAGCTGCCGTCTATGCCGGCTCCGACCTGCCGGCAGAAGAGATCGCACGCCAACTCGGCGTGCGCGGAATTGTCGAAGGGCAGATCGAGGCAGCCGACAGCGGTGACATCCGTTTCGAGCTGAGTTTCACCGATGCATCTGCCAGCGGAAATTCCATCCGCGAGGCAATCGAACGACCGACGGAAGAACTCGTTCTGCTCCAATCCGATATCGCATCGACAGTTCTCGGCGCGCTGGCACGCCCACGCCCGGGTCCACAAGCTGACACCACGCTTTGATTCGAAGAGGTACTGAAAATGAAACTGCTGATTCGGTTAGCCACGATCATTCCGCTCCTTCTGACAACGGCGGTAACCGCCCAGGAAACCGACCCGGCCGGCAATTCCGAAAACCGGGGAATTGACATCGAAACACTCGTCGAACGTCTTGCCAGCGAAATCGACCGGGAATTCATCATCGACCCGCGCGCCGCCCGGGTCCGCGGGACGACAACCGGCGATGAAATCGATTACGAGAGCCTGCTCGGCCTGCTCCGCGTGAACGACCTCGTCGCCATCGAAACAGCGGATCAGATCCTGATCATTCCCGAGGCGAATGCGCGATCCATGCCTTCGCCCCTGCTGCAGGAAGACGATTCGCGCGTTTCGGATCACACGATCGTGACCCGGGTCATCGCTATTCCCCAGTTTCCGCAGCGGAATCGACCGGCTGAGTCGGAACAGCCCGGCGCCCCGAATCCATTTGCGCCGAATTCGGCGGCCCAGCTCGTTCCGGTCCTGCGCCCGATGATGCCGCAAAGCGCGATGCTCGGCGCTATCGCTGGCACCAACCAGCTGGTGATCGTCGATCGTTACGATAACGTGCGCCGCATAACCGGCATCATCGACGAGATTCTCGAAGGTCTCGCCGACCTGGAACGCAGCATCCGGGCCCGTCGGTGAGCTGAGGGG
>JASFSD010000197.1:0-5520 GCA_050114575.1 Gammaproteobacteria bacterium
TCGTGATTCGAGTCTCGTGCTCGGGGTTGTAGCGCCGGCAATACCGTTTGAGGCTGTCGAGGCTGTGGTTCTCTACCCAGTTGACGACGAAACGGTTGGGCGCCAGCAGTCGCAGCTCGTCGGTCGATTCGACGGCCTGGAGCGGCCTGATCCAGGTATTGAAGTCGTGCTCCGGAAGCTCGCCTTCCAGAGCGTGCAAGCACTTTTTCCAAAGGGACGGAGTTGCCGCCGAGTTCTCTGCCACGGTGTTCTTATTGCGGATGAGTAGTCGATCGTGAGACCGGGGATCCCGCAGTCTAATACGAGCTGCCTGTACTTATCCACAAGTGCGGCGATGAACTGCCGCGGTTGACAGCAATCGGCGCCGCGCGTAAAGTTCGCGGCTCCCTGCGCGGCGCGCATCTACCTGTTTTTGCATGCGGTTTTCCGCCTCGAGCCAGTAGTCTATGAAAAGAACATTTCAGCCGAGCAACGTACGCCGTAATCGCACGCACGGTTTTCGTGCCCGCATGGCGACGCGAGCCGGCCGCAAGGTGCTGAACCGGCGGCGAGCCAAGGGGCGCGCCAAGCTCTGCCCCTGACGCTGTCGCGGGACGAGAACGGTGACGCGTGATCGCTTTGAGCACAGCTTTCCCGCGCGCCCGTAGACTGACCTCGGGCGTCGACTATTCACGCGTTTTTCGCGGGGCAGCGCGGTCGTCTGACCGCTTGTTCACTGTGCTGGCACGAAGCAACGAGCAGCCCTCTGCACGACTCGGTCTCGCCATCTCTCGGCGCGTAGCGCCCCGGGCCGTCGACCGGAATCGATTACGGCGGATCGCCAGGGAGTCTTTTCGGCAGCTCGAGCTGATGCCGCTGGACTACGTGGTCATGGCGAAGAAAGAATCGGTCGAGGCACCCAATCAAGCTGTGCGCAGCAGTCTCGATCGACATTTCATACGGTTGAGCGAACGCGCCGGCGATAATTAGGCAATGGACAGAATTCGCTTCGGTTTGTGGTTCGGCCTGCTGGCTTCGGTCTGGATCAGCTATACCACCTGGGTGACCGAGAATCAGCCCGACCCGCCCGTGGACGGGGCAGCCGATGCGTCGACGCAGGTAGCCGACGATCTGCCGCCGGTTGCAATGGATACCGACGTACCCGAGCTCGGTTCGGATGTTGGTGACCTGCCGGGGCAGGCTCCTGCCGGCTCCGAGGCCGGCGAACGGCGGCTGATCTCGGTCCGGACCGACGTTCTGGATCTCGCTATCGATCTGAACGGCGGCGATCTAGTCCGCGCCGACGTCAGTCAATATCCCGTGGACAAGGCGAATCCGGATATTCCCGTTCGATTGCTCGACTACGATCCGGATAACGTCTGGGTCTTTCAGACGGGCCTGATCGGCAGGGAAGGCGCGGCGGCGCCGACGCACGAGCAGCCTTTCGTTGCCGATCAGGACAGCTACAGCCTCACAGAAGACGCGGATTCGCTCGAGGTACGGCTCCGCTGGGCCGGCCCGGACGGGCTCAGCGCCGAGAAGGTCTACACCTTCCGGCGCGGGCAATACGCCATCGATCTCGACTTGATCGTGCGCAACGCGGGGCCCGAAGACTGGCCGACTGTCGCCTACGCCCAGATGCGTCGATTACATAATTCGTCGGGCCGCAAATTTCTGAATGTCGACAGTTATTCCTTCACGGGTCCGGTGCTCTATGACGGCGACGAGTACACGACCATCGATTTCGATGACCTCGCGCAGGCTCCGGTCGACCAGGTCGTGGTGGACGGCTGGCTGGCGAGCATTCAGCACCATTTTCTTGCCGCGATCGTGCCGCTGACCGACGAGCCGACCGAATACGAGGCGCGCACTTTCGGTTCGAGCTACAGGCTGCGTGCGCTGAGCCCGAGCAAGGTTGTCGCAGCGGGTGGTGAGCTCGATTACCCGCTGAAGCTGTTCGTCGGCCCGAAACTGCAGGAGCAGCTCAATGCGGCTGCGCCGGGTCGCGAGCTCAGGCTGACGGTGGATTACGGAATGCTGACAGTGCTCTCGTATCCATTGTTCCTGGTGCTCGACTTCATCCACGGGTTCGTCGGGAACTGGGGGCTCGCGATCATCCTGACGACGTTTCTCATCAAGCTGGTGTTCTACAAGCTGACGGCGACCAGCGGCCGATCGATGGCCAAGATGCGCAAGCTCGCGCCGCGCATGAAGGCCCTGCAGGAGAAGCACAAGGAAGATCGGCAGGCGCTTAGTCAGGCCATGATGGATCTCTACAAGAAGGAAAAGGTAAACCCGGCGGCAGGCTGTCTGCCGATTCTGGTTCAGATGCCGTTCTTCTTCGCCTTCTATTGGGTATTGATCGAGAGTGTGGAAATGCGGCAGGCGCCGTTCGCACTCTGGATCAACGACCTTTCGGTCCGCGATCCTTTCTTCATCCTGCCGTTGCTCATGGGCGGCGCGATGCTGTTTCAGATGCGTCTCAATCCGGCGCCGCCGGACCCGGTTCAGGCCAGGGTGATGCAGATCATGCCGATCGCCTTCACGGCGATGTTTGCGTTCTTTCCGGCCGGCCTCGTTCTGTACTGGCTGACCAACACGCTCGTCTCGATAGCGCAGCAATGGCGAATCAACCAGCTGGTCGCGAGGGAGTCCTAGCCCGCGATACGATCGCTGCTGCTGCAACGGCCGCGGGAAGGGCAGCAATCGCTGTCGTCAGAATCTCCGGTCCCCGCGCCCCGCAGATCGCGGCAGAAGTCTGCGGCCGCCGCTTGGCGCCGCGGCGAGCGGAATTCTGTCGGTTTCGGACCGCGACCGGCGAGCCCATCGACGAAGGGATCGCGCTTCTGTTCGAGTCGCCGGCGTCGTTCACAGGGGAGGATGTCGTCGAGCTTCAGTGCCACGGGTCACCCGTCGTGGTCGACTGGCTGCTCGAGACTGTCTACGGCGCGGGCGCAAGGCCGGCCGAAGCCGGGGAGTTCTCGTTGCGCGCGTTCCTCAATGACAAGCTCGATCTGACGCAGGCTGAGGCAATTGCCGACCTCATAGAAAGCCGGTCGCGTGCGGCCGCTCGCGCAGCCGGCCGGTCGCTGGACGGAAGCTTTTCCCGACGCGTTGCTGCCCTGCAGCAGGAATTGACCGGGCTTCGTGTGCTTTCCGAGAGCTGGCTCGATTTTCCGGACGAGGATATCGACCATGCGGCGACGGAGGACCTCGAGCGCAGATGGCAGGAGCTCTGCGTCGCGATGGACCGGCTCATCGACGCGGCGGACCAGGGGAGGCAACTGCAGGACGGCCTGCATATCGCCATCGCCGGATTACCGAACGCCGGCAAGTCCAGCTTGCTGAACCGTATCGCCGGCACGGACGCCGCCATCGTCACCGAGGTGCCCGGGACAACTCGGGATACGATTCGGGAAACGGTTAATCTCAAGGGGCTGGTGCTGACGCTCGTCGATCTGGCCGGCCTTCGAGAGACCAGCGACCCGATTGAAGGCGAAGGCATAAGGCGAGCGCGTGCCGAGATCGCGGAGGCCGATCACGTCCTCTGGATTGCCGATGTCCGTGAGGGAGTCGAAAAGGCAGAAGCCGATGCCCGCCGAGCGCTGCCTGCGACTCAGGACTTCAGCATCGTTCTCAACAAGATCGATCTCATCGATGGCGAGGCACGGGATTTCGACGATGACTGTCATGTCGTTGCCCTTTCGGCCCGGTCCGGCGATGGGGTCGAGCTCGTGATCGAGCATCTCCATCAGCTGGCCGACAGCGACGGGGTTTTCGAGGGCACGTTCACGGCCAGGCGCCGGCATGTGGATGCGCTCGAGGTTGCCAGGGAACATATTCGTGCTGCCGGGCAGCACTTCGCGAGTGGGCTCGAAGTCGCGGCCGAAGAGCTCCGGGCAGCGCAGTCGCACCTCGACGAGCTGACCGGAGAGCATACGAGCGATGACCTGCTCGGGGAAATCTTCTCGACCTTCTGTATTGGCAAATGAAGCCGTATCGGTCAGCCGGCGCTGATCAAAGTCTGCGTCGCCAGGTTTCTATAAACGCCAGAAACGCGTCCCGGGAATAGCTCTTATCCCCGTCTTCAAGGGGCAACGTGTTCTGCGACACGAGAATGTTTCCATCCGAATCGAGCACCCAGAAGTGTGGATAACCTACAGCCTCAGGGAGCCCGTTAAAGAACGCAGAATTATCTGCCTCGTCACCGTAATAGGCTTTGACGACGACAAATGTTTCTTCGAGAGCACTGCCGATCTCTGCGTTGGCATGTATGAATGCATTGAGATAGTGGCACCAGACACACCAGTCTCCCCCGGCCATCAGCAAAATGAGCTTTCCTTCATCCGCGGCCTCGGACTTGGCAGATTCCAGTAGATTGAACGGGTCCGCGTCCGGTTCATAGCCGAGTGTACTCTCGGCGTGGATGTCCCAGGACGCGACAAGTAACACCGTCGGAAAGAGCGCTCGCCAGCTCTTAGCAATTTGCATTGGTCCTTCCTCGTCGTCGCATAGGCGGGATACATCAATGATAGCCTGTTGGCGGCGAAGGAAAGTCGCGCTACTTCTCGCAGCCCGTGCGATGGGCCGGCTCTTGCGGAAGGCTGTTCGGGCCTCGGTCGTGCGCGAACAACCGGGAAGGCGTAAGCTCGATGGATACTCGCGTCGAGCGCAAACGCTTCCTTGCGGGTTCGCGAAGAGCGAAAGGTAACCATGGACCAGAAATTCCTACCGCTTGCAGGGCGATGCCGCTGCGGTGAGCTCCAGATCGAACTGACGGCGGCTCCACTCCTGACGATGGCCTGTCACTGCATCGGCTGCCAGCGAATGACGTCGAGCGCGTTTTCCCTCAGTGCGGTGTTTGCGAGTGACGCGTTCTCGGTTACGCAGGGAGAGCCTGTTCTCGGTGGGCTGCGCGCCTCGCCACGGCACTACTTCTGCGGTGACTGCATGAGCTGGGTGTTCACGCGCGTCGAGGGCCTGGATGCTTTCGTCAACGTGCGCCCGACGATGCTGGACGACCATTCATGGTTTTCGCCGTTCATCGAGACCTTCACGAGTGAGAAGCTGCCCTGGGCGACAACCCCGGCCGTCCATAAATTTCCGAAGTTTCCACCGGACGAGGCTTACGAGAGTCTCGCCAGGCAGTTCGCAGCTCGGTTCGATTTTCGTTCGCCGATCTCCGGGCCGATGCCGGAATATGGTCGTTAGCGGCGTTGCCCCGCGCAACCGTATGCGGGTTCGCTATGGGCGATGAACGGGACGCAGAGACGGTCGCTTTCTGGGACCGGGTTGCGAGTGACTGGGACATCCAGGTCGGTGAGGCAGGCGATACCAACCGCCGCCTCAATTCCGATCCCGTGCTGTGGCGGTTTGTCGGTGACGTGGCCGGTCGTGACGTTCTCGATGCCGGTTGCGGGACCGGCTATCTCTCGAAGCTGCTGCATGAGCGAGGCGCCAGGGTCATAGCGGTCGACAGCTCGCCCGGCATGATCGAGATTGCGCGAGCCAGGGCAGCTGAAATCGACGTTCGCGTCGACA
>JASFSD010000198.1:0-5519 GCA_050114575.1 Gammaproteobacteria bacterium
CGCCTGGCGTCAACGGATTGGCAAAGTCTGCGACTTTCCAGTCCCGCTGCCACTCGTGCTGCTTCGTGCGCGTCGCGCGCTCGACGCCGAGCATGACGTTGCCGCGGTCGCCGGCGACGTTGGCGCCGATCAAACCGGAAATCGTGATTTCCTGATTACCGCCGTGCTGGGTATCTGCCACACGGATGTCGACCGATGCGCCCTCGTAGTCGTCTTTCAGGACGAAGTTGACGACACCACCGACGGCGTCTGCGCCGTACACGGCCGAAGCACCGCCCGAGATGACCTCGACGCGGGCGATGGCGGAAGCGGGGATGGAGTTGGTGTCGACGATCATCGTCGGATCGACCGGCATCGCGCGGCGACCGTTGATCAGGACCAGGTTCCGGTTCGGGCCCAAGCCGCGCAGGCTGACCGTCGATACGCCGACGGTGTTGGTTGCCGTCTGCTGCACGTCGGTCGTCGTGAACTGCGTCACGGCCGGAACGAACTGCGGCATCTGGTTCAGAATCGTCTCGACGCCGATGATCGACGTCTCGTCGAACAGCGCCTCGTCGACCGTCATGATCGGCGCGTTGGCCGTGAAGTCACGACGGGGGATACGCGAGCCGGTGACGACGATCTGCTCCTGGATCGAGTCGTCGCCTTCGTCCTGCGCAACTGCGGGTGTGCTCGGTGCGGCAAACAGGGCCGCGCCCAGAATGGCGCCACCGGATACGGCGGCGAGAGCCGACCGCTGCTGCGGGCGCCTCAGTACATCGGTGATTGATTGTGCGAGTAGATCAACGCGCGGGCCGACGGTCGGCGCAACGTCCGGTTGCTTCATGGTTTCCCCCCTGAGCAAGAAAATTTGTTGGTTGTCAACAACAGTTATCGCTTTTGGCTTCCCCCGAAGCCCGACTGGTTTTGATAACTGCTAGTTTGGAGCGAGGCTAGCACGCTTGCCGTCGAGAAAAAAGACTTTTTTTTTGCCCGCTAATGGTGCATCCGAATCACAGGCGAACTTGTCCTTTCAGGACAACGATCCGCTCATGCTTCGGACCCGAGTTCACAGCGGCCGGCATCCGTCGCGCCAGCCCGAAAGCATTCAATTTCTTTGACGATTTGCGCGAATCCTCTCTGACGGCAGTGACGCCGTGTCATTCACGTCATTGTTATATGATCGAGATACTATGGCCAGTGAACCGCTGCTGAGGCAGGTATTGATCAAGAAGCTCTACCTCAAGAGCCTCGCGTTACAGACACACGAAGACCGATCGGACTTCGGCGCCGACGTCGATGCCGAGAGGAAGCTGAATATCCGAACCACGAGCTCTGAGCTCGACGGCGACGAGGTCGAGGTCACACTGAACGTCGGCGTGAAGGCAGTTGCTCAGGACGACACGCTCTACACGGTCGAAGTCGCCCAGGCCGGGGTGTTCGAGATCAGGGGCTACACAGAGCGCGAGCGCATCCAGATACTCGGCCACGTCTGTCCGGAAATCCTGTTTCCTTATGCCCGCAGCGTGATTACTGCTGCCGTCAGGAGAGGCGGTTTCCAGGACGTCGGACTGAGACCGCTCGATTTCCGCGCACTGTTCGCGCAGGATATGCAGAACCGCGCCGCGCAGGCTGCGGCTGGCTAGTCCGCTGCCAGCTCCTGCAGCAACAGCAGGAGCGCGAGAACCGTTCCGTGCCAGTCGGACGTATCCGGCCTTGCGCGGGTCATGCCCCAGCCTCCGTCCGGGTTCTGAGTACGAACCACCGCCCTGACGAAAGCAGCATCGACCCGTCCGCCCTGCCCCGCCAGATGCAGGAATGCAGCTGCCTCGAGCTTCAGATCCGTCACCCTGCTCGTGTCCTCATTGACGATAGCCGCGTTGGCGGTGAAAAGCGTTTCAGCGAAGCCAGGCGGAAGCGCCAGATCGCAATCGGTTTCCTGAATCCACGCCCAGGCCAGCAGGGCGTGCGTGCAATAGTAGCCGCCTTGCTGCACGGCCTCGCCCAGCACCCTGGCATAGAACGACGGCAGCTCGAGCTGGTCGCAATACAGCGCCGCGATGATGATGCGGTCCGAGGTATGTGAAATGCCCTCCAGGTCGTCTCGCAGAAGCTCGTTGCCGGGATCGGCGATGCGGCGCAGCAAACGGAGCTTCGCCCGCTGTTCGGGCCGGTCGTCGAGCATCTCATCGAAGCGCTGCAGGGAACCCGCAAACTCCGCAATCGCGAAGCGCCGGTGCATCAGCTCGAGCCAGACGAGCGCCTGCGGCTCGCGTGTATCTGCGAAGAAAGAGATAGCGCGCGCGACGGCTGTCTCGAGAGTGCCCGTGTTCAGCGCCGGAACCAACTGAAGCCTCAGGCGATCATCCAGAACGCAAGCGTCAGGCGCGGGAAGTCGAAGAAAGAATCCTGCGGATGATAGGCCGCGTGGAAATATTCCGACGGGAAGATCAGCATTCGCCCGGGCGCCATGTCGACGGTGCCAACGGTTTCCCACAGCTCGTCGGCGCGCTGCGGCCAGTAATCGAGCCCGGTTTCCGAAATCGAAGGATCCGCCTTGACAGCGAGGGCATAGGCCTCGTCGATCGCGAGCGAACCGGACTTTCTGAAACGAAAGAACGCCGTGCCGCCCGAGCATTCCTCCGGCCGATTCAGATAGACGATGCAGGTAAATGACCGGCGCGCCTGTTCCGTCGTGTCGCTGTGCGGAATCGCGGAATCGGCGCGCCTTTGGTTGATCTGCATGAACCAGTTGACGTCGACGCTGGCATCGGCAGGTCGAGTGTCGACCTTGAAGATCTGCTGAATCGCCTTCTGCGCCACCGACACGAGACTCGTCGGGTACCGGATCGGGAACCTGAGCCGGCAATCGTAGTAGTCGACGAAATTACGGCTGCCCGCCTCGAGCTTCCAGTTTCCGGCCGGCATGCTGCCGATCAGCTCGCGCACCCGCTCCGGCTGCTTGAGCACATCGTCGATGATGACGGTCGGGACCGAATCCTCGATCGGGTTGAGGCTCAGGTGCAGATTGGTATGAACATCGAACAGCTCATTGAATAAGAACGGCCGCCCGGCCGGACCCGACGGCTTCGGCTGTGCTGATTCAACTGCATCGTCCCCGGCGTCCGGGCGGTCGAGCACCGGCCCGGCCGTCACCGAAGGTGCGACCGGCTTCGCGCTGACTCCGCGCAGGTTGATCGCAATCGATATGCGGCGCTGATTGCTCTTGTTGCACTGCACACCGTGCCCGAACCATGACTCGAACATGACCAGTCGGCCCGGCTTCGGCTCGACGGCAAGCTCCGGTCGGGTCATAAGGCCGGGGCCCGCGGTATCCGTGAACTGCCGGTAGCCCCGACGCTCGCCGATCGGGTCGGGAAACACGATGCAGCCGCAGTTCTCGGGCGCCTCGACGTAATAGCTGCACGACAGCAGGCTGCCGTCATGCGTGTGCTGCGCCTCCTGTGCACCGGGCTCGAACACATTGATCCAGGCACGCTCGATCTCGAACTGCCGGGGCGGCAGGCCGAGCTTTTTTTCCAGAAAACTGCGCGCCGCGAGAAGAACGATATTCTCGAGCTCGGCGAGATCTGCATCCACGATGACCGACTTTTCCGCCTGGTAGTACGAAGTGACTACCGACTCCTCGGGAGACGGCACGACATCGCTGCGGCCGCGGTCGGAAGCCAGATAAGCCAGAACCTTTTCGTGAATCTGCTCGCGAACGGCCGCATCCACATCATGAACGAGGATTGGCACGCCAAAAAAGACATCGGCAGACATCGCAGGCATTCGCGACACGACTCAACAAAAAAAAAGCGGCGGGACAAAGCCCGCCGCCAGAGTATCAGAATTCCTTTAGATCAGAATTCCATATTCATGCTGAGGTAGAACTGTCGACCGAGCGGATCGAAGACCGAGCCACCGCTTCGCGTGCATGAGGTCGGGAACGGCGAAGCCGTCGGATTTCCGCCCGTGCACGGTGGATCGGTATCGAGCAGGTTCTCGATACCGAGGCCGAAGGTGTATCGGTCCAGCGAGTACCGGAAGCTCAGCGCGAACAGATCGTAAGCCGGATCACTGTTGTACAGACAGCCGGTACCGGTCGGGTTCGTACGGCATCCGCCGTTGTCGAGCGCCGGCCAGTACTGGTGCCGCAGCGTTATGTTCCAGGGTCCCTGCGAGTAGCCTGCCGTCGTAAAGACACGATAATCATATCGCTGACACTGGATCTGCAAGCCACAACTGTTGTAGCCGGCATGGTCGATCGGATCGACATCCACGCGATCCTGCGTGGTGGCCTCGAGGTTGTAGTTGGCGACGACGTTCATGTTGAACGAGCCCTGGGCGAGCGGCCGGCCCCAGTTCAGCTGAAGATCGACACCCGACATGGTCGCGAGACCCTCGTTGGTGAACGGCAGGTCGATATTGGCGCCGCCACCACTGCTGGGGTTCCGGAAGATCGGGCTGCAGTTTGGATGGTTCGGGTCGCCGGTCGGATTGAACTCCTGGCTGAGGCAGAGTTCGTAGACCGTGTCACCGCCCGAGAGCGCGATCATGTCCTCGATCTCGATCTCGTACCAGTCGACCGTCAGCGTGAAGTTGTCATGGAAATCCATGACCGCGCCGAGCGTCCAGGTATCGGCCTTCTCCTCGCGCAGATTGAGGTTGCCGAGGCTGTTGCCTATGCCAAGACCTCCGACTTGCGGCTGCTCGTCGATCGGACGATTGTCGTAGTACTCGAACGCACCCGATGTGCCCATGAGCGCTTCGCAGATCGACAGAGTCTGAGCGATCTGTGCCGCATCGGCACCACCGCCGGCCGTCGCACTGTAGGAAGCCGGATTCGTCAAGTTCTGCGAGCAATGGTCGCCGTAATTGGTCCCGCCGAGGCCGAAGACCTGCGTCCGCGCGATGAACAGCTCACCCAGGTTGGGTGCACGGAACGCCCGGTTGAAGCCGCCCCGCAGACGGTAGCGCGGCGTAATCGCCCAGTCGACGAGCGCCTTGTACGTCTCGAGATTCGGCATCTGCGGCATGCTCCAGTCGGAGATACGCCCGCCGAGCTCGACGTTGAAGTGCTCGACGCCTGCCGGACCGTCGGAAATGATCGGGATCAGCAGCTCGCCATAGACCTCCGCGACGTCGAACTCACCGAAGCTGACCGTGTTCGGGAACAGGCCCGCGATCGGGTCGATGAAGTTCTGATTGTCGCTGAGGTTGTCCGGAGAGAAGTTGTAGCTGTTCTCGCGATACGACAGACCGAGCGCGTACTGCAGCGGACCGGCCGACATATCAACCAGATCGCCGACGAGGTTGCCCTCGAGAATCGTCTGCGTGACCTCGTTCTGGTTCTTGAGCTCCGGCGCGATCATTCTGACGCAGTCTGCGGTGACGTCGCGCTGGTCCACGATGGCCAGACCCGAGGTACAGGTCGGAATACTCTCGGCGAATCCAACCACGTAGGGGTTCGGATCAAAGAGCGCATTCTTGCCGTAGTTCGGGAACGCCATCAGCGACCGGTAGGTGCTGAGTCGAAT
>JASFSD010000199.1:0-5513 GCA_050114575.1 Gammaproteobacteria bacterium
CGGCTGGGATCCTTCCGACTGCAGGGTTGATTGACAGTTGCAGCGTAGCGGCTGATGGACGCGTTGCTATCCGGTCAGGGCCTGCTCGACCTGTTCAACCGAATCCGGGGGTGGGTTCAGGCCGACGTCCTGGTGCCAGGCATGGCGGTGCAGCTGGCGATGGTGGCCGCTGCTTTCGGGCTCTCGCTACTGGTTACTCGCCTGACGCTGCCGTGGCTCAAGAAGCAGCTGCGTCATCCGGTCGCAGGGCGCGGCGTCCGCATCTTTCTGCCGCTCTATCTGCCGCTGCTCTGGGCATTGCTGCAGTGGCTTTCCATGTCTGCCGCCACGATATTCGACTTCCCTTCGCGGGTGCTCGACAGCGTGACCGGTCTGTTGTTCGCGTGGGTTGCGATTCGTCTGGTTGCACAATTCGTGCGCAACCCGGTGCTGTCTCACGTGGTTGTCTGGGCCGTATGGATCTTCGCGGCGCTGAATATTCTCGATTGGATCGATCCCACGATCGCCATTCTCCAGGCAGCGGTTCTATTCAGGTTGTCGGACGGCGCCGGCGGCGAGCCCGGCCAGGCCATTTCCCTCTACACGATAGTGGTCTGGACCCTGTCGCTCGTGGTCCTGCTCTCGGTGGCGATTTATCTCTCGAGCTTCCTCGAGTCGAGGATCAAGACGATCCGCACGCTGTCACCTTCGCTACAGGTGCTCTTCATCAAGTCGCTGAAGATCGTGCTCATCGGTCTTTCGATCATCATCGCAATCACTTCGGTCGGTATAGACCTGACGGCGCTTGCAGTCTTCGGCGGTGCAATCGGTGTGGGCGTTGGCTTCGGCTTGCAGAAGGTCGTAAGCAACCTGATCAGCGGCGTCATTCTGCTCGTCGACAAATCGATCAAACCCGGTGATGTTATCGCCGTCTCGGGGACGTATGGCTGGGTTACGGCGCTCGGCGGGCGCTATGTCTCAGTCGTCACGCGCGACGGCGTCGAGCACCTGATCCCTAACGAGACGCTGATTTCAGAGCGGGTCGAGAACTGGACTCACACTCATAGCCGGACAAGGCTCAAGGTCGACATCGGCGTCCATTATCAGACCGATCTGCATCAGGCGATCGAGATCTGCCTCGCGGCTGCGCGCGAGACCGACCGGGTCCTTCCCGACCCGGCCCCCAAATGTCTGCTCGTGGAGTTTGGCGACAACTCCGTCAATCTGCAGGTCAGATTCTGGATCGCCGATGCGCACAATGGCGTTCAGAACGTCAAGAGCGCCGTGATGCTTAGAATCTGGGACAAGTTCAAGGACGCCGGAATCGAGATTCCATACCCGCAGCGCGACCTGCATTTGCGGTCCGGATTCGAGTCGCTGAAGGTTTCGGGCTAGGTCTGCCAGGCCCTGGCGGGGCGGTCGTGTGCTAGAATTTTCGCAATCTTGCAGAGGGTTGGGGCATGAGCCGTAAATACCTGATCGTTGCCGCATTGCTATCCGTTTTGGCTTGTCTGTCAGTCGCTCGGGCGCATCATTCGTTTGCTGTATACGACTTCTCGCAGCAGATCGAGTTTGTCGGCACGGTGGATACGCTCAATTTCAAGAATCCCCACATCGCAATGACGCTGAGCGTCACCGATTCGAATGGCAATACCGAAATCATCGATTTCATCGAGGGTGCGCCTGCAAACATGCTGGCGCGTAAGGGTCTCACGCCCGACATGATTGCACCGGGGAAAGAAATCACGGCAATCGGCTCGCCGTTGATCGAGGATCCGAGCAAGTATTTTTTGCGCCGAGTGCGGTTGCCCGACGGGCGCGAGTTCGAGTAGGGCGTGTACGCCGTTGGCAGCCGGTTTCAGGCGAACTCGACGACCTGATTGCGGCCTTCGGCCTTCGATCGCATCAACGCCCGGTCAGCCTGCTCTATGAGTTGATCGACGGATTCATGTTCGCTTCCCGATCGCACGGTAAATCCGACGCTGGTGGTCACGGTAATGGGGCCTTGACGCGTCTTGATGGGCGTCTCGGCAACGACTTCCCGCATCCTCTGCGTCGTGCCTTTGGCAACAACCGAGTCGGTGTCCTTCATGATCAGGAGAAATTCGTCACCGCCGATTCGACAGACCGTGTCGTCGGTACGAACGCTTTGAATCAGTCTGAGCGCGGTCTTGCGCAAGACCTCGTCGCCGATCTGATGCCCGTAGGTGTCATTGATCTGCTTGAAGTTGTCGAGATCGATGACGGCGATGCCAACGGATGAATTCTGCGCGTTGGCGGACTCGAGCGCTGCTTTCGTCATTACGCCCGCGCCGCGCCGGTTCCAGAGGCGCGTCAGGGGGTCCATCATCGATTCGCGGCGTGCGATACCGAGCTTGGACATCAGGGACGAGTGCACGGACTTCATCCGCTCGCTGAAGATCTCTCGTTGCGTGATCTCGGCCAGATCGATGAGCGAGTTCTTGTCGGCTTCCGAGAACTGGCGGGGCTTTTGATCGAAAACGCAGAACGTGCCGCAAAGTTGCTCGGTCTCGTCCATGATCGGATGACCGGCGTAGAACCGGAACTGAGGACCCGTGTTGACGAGCGGGTGCTGGCTCAGGCTCGCTTCCTGGCGCGTGTCCTCGAAGATCGTCATTCGCCCGGCCGCCAGTGTGATGGGGCAGAAACTCTGACTGTTCGGCAACTCGGTTACGGCCCAACCGCTGACCGATTTGAACCACTGCTTGTCTTCGTTGAGAAACGTGATTGCCGCAACAGGTACCTTTAATACCCGGCGTGCAAGGCGCGTGATGCGTTCGAACCGTTCCTCTATCGGCGTGCAGAAGAAACTGGACTCCGGCAGCTGCGCAAGCTTGATCGTTGCCGTGCTGGCGATCGTCTCTGTCAGTGTCGGATAACTTCGCATGCGCAGCCGATCCAAAGCCCGGAACGGGCGATTCTCACGGCAGAATAAGCCTTTGCCTGGGTCGATCCTGTGAATGGCGTCTCATTTCACAACCGGTCGACAGCCGAACTGTGAAACGACTCATGCGCGCCCGCCATCCCATGTAATAGCGTGTCGTCACTGGACGACCGAGCCCCTTCACCTCGACCTGGATCTCCTGGAAATAGTTATGGTCCGGAACGACGCTACTGCTCAGAAGACACCTGATCAGGCGCAGGAATCGCTGCTGCTGCTCGAAACAAGCAGCATTATCGGCTGTCTGGTTCTGGATCAGCAGGGCTACATTCGCAAAACCAATGGGGTCTTTCGCCGCTGGCTCGGTCTGGATGAGGGGCGGTCGGTCGATGGCGAGAGCATCTTCCGGTTCCTGCCTCGGGCCGGAGACCTGGGCAGCGTCCGCAACGCGGTAAGCAACGGTGGAGCGAGTCAGATCAACCTGCGGCTGGAACGCGCGGATGGAACTCCGGTCTCTATCGTCGGCGACTTCATGCCGCTCGACGACACGGGCACCAAGCCCGTCCTCGCGGGCTTCTTTCAGGAGTCCATGGGCGACCGCAGGCTCAGGGCCGGCATGGAGCGTGGGGCACGGCTCGAGGCGCTCGGCAGCCTGACGAGCGGCGTCGCCCACGACTTCAATAACCTGTTGACCATACTGATTGGCAACCTCTCGCTGGCCGCAGAGGAACTGCGCGGGCAGCCCGAGCAGTTTGCGAAGGTGGAAGCGGCACGCGAGGCGGCACAGCATGGCGCAGAGCTCATCAAACAACTGCTGGCCTTCGCGCGTCAGGAGCCTGTGGAGTCACAGCTCATCAATCCGGCCAAAGTGATCAACGGGGTCGCGTCGTTGATAGAGCGGGCGCTCGGAAGTCGGATCAGGCTCGAGCTCGATCTCGACGAGAATCTGGATCCGATACTCGGAAATACGGCGCAGCTCGAGAGCGTCATAGTGAACCTCGCCGTCAATGCGCGCGACGCAATCGAAGACAGGGGGTGCGTCAAGATCAGCGTTTCCTCGCACTCCATCGCGGCATCGCATGCAAGGCGAATCGGGCTGGTGCCTGGCAGCTACCTGACCATCGAGGTGAGCGATGACGGTGCCGGAATACCGGATGGCGTAATCGATCGCGTCTTCGAGCCGTTCTTTACGACCAAGACCGGAGGCAAAGGGTCGGGTCTCGGCCTCGCCATGGTCAAGCACTACACCGATCAGTTCGGCGGAACAACCGGTCTCGTCAGCAAGCCCGGCGTCGGCACGACGGTGCGGTTGCAGTTCCCCACTTCGGGCGGCGAGGCCGACGACAGCGCGTCGATCACGACCCCCGTGGCCGCGCTACCGGGCGGTGACGAGAGCCTGGTTGTCGTCGCCGACGACGAAGGCCTTCGAGCGATGCTGAATCAAATCCTCAATGTGCTCGGTTACCGTTGCCAGGTGGCCGGCAGCGCCGACGACGTTCCGCAGCTCGTGCGCGAGTGCCTCCCGGATCTCATCGTCATCGACGGCTGCGATGTGTGCCGTTCTCTCGATGCGGCCGAGGTGCTGACCGCAGGCGCGATCAGGGTTCTCGTGCTCGAGACGATGGGAGAGGAGGAAGCAACCATGAGCTTTCCGGTTCTGCGCAAGCCGTTCTCGATTCCCGATCTCGCGATGACCGTCCGTACGACGCTCGACGCCGACGGCTGAGCTCCGGCCAACACGCTGGCAATCCCCATCTGCAGTCCGTAATCTTCGCCGGATGAGCAACCGTCAAACGGATCGCGTGCCTTGGGGTCTCGCGGTGAGGCTGCTGGCGCGTGACTGGCGCTCCGGCGAGATTGTCGTTCTTCTCGCCGCCCTGACCGTCGCCGTCTCGGCGATGAGCGCCGTCGTCTTCTTCACCGACCGGGTTCGACAGGCCGTTTCACAGCAGGCAGGCGAGGCCCTGGCGGCCGATCTCAGGCTCGAATCGACGGATCCTCTTCCACGTTCCTTCAGCGAGGACGCGCGCGTGGCCGGCCTGGATGTGGTCGACGTCATTCACTTCAACAGCGTCGTGCTCGCGGGTGACACCAGTGCTCTGGTCGACGTGCGCGGTGTCTCGGCAGGCTATCCGTTGCGTGGTGAGTTGAGGGTTGCCGCAAGTCTGGAGTCGCAGCCGGAAACGACGGATACTATTCCGTCGCCCGGTAATGTCTGGGCAGAGCCCGCCCTGCTTGCGCGTCTGGGCCTCGATGTCGGCGACGAGATCCAGGTGGGGCGGTTTCGCATGACGGTCGACAGGACCCTGGAGTTTCGGCCCGACGAGGGCTGGCGTCTGATGGAAGTCGCGCCGACGCTTCTCCTGAATGTCGCAGATATTCCTGCGACGGGTCTGCTCCAGCCCGGCAGCATCGCCGAGTACGAGTTCCTGTTTGCCGGTTCTTCCGCCGATGTGACCCGATTTCGCGAATCGCTCGAGGCGGGGCTCGGGCCGGAGTTCGAGCTCAGGGACGCGAGAAACGGACGCCCCGAAGTCAGGAGCGCTCTCGATCGTGCCGAGCAGTTTCTGGTTCTCGCGGCGATGGTCAGTGTCCTGCTCGGCGGCGTTGCCGTTGCCATCGCGGCACGGCG
>JASFSD010000200.1:0-5502 GCA_050114575.1 Gammaproteobacteria bacterium
GGCGCCGACTGCGTATTCGCCGTCAGAAGCTCGCCGCTTTCCCTTCCAGCAGGTCGAACGGCACGCTGCGGTCGCGCCCCTGGAGCTTCGCCGTATACAGGGCCTTGTCGGCCGCGCGAATGAGATCGCCGGCATTGTCGAACTTGCGTCCGTCGTTGTGGGTCGCCATGCCGATCGAGATTGTCACGCCGAGGTCGTGCTTGGTGCCGACGTCGTGGCGCATGTCCCGTAACACGTCCACGATTCGCTCACAGATCTTCTTGACGAGCTTGTAGCTCGTGTCGGGAAACACGATAACGAACTCCTCGCCGCCATAGCGGGCCACGACATCGGACGAGCGGACGTGATTCTTGAGCAGGTCGGCCGTCGCGCGAAGAATCTGATCGCCGGCGCCGTGACCATAGGTGTCGTTTACCAGCTTGAATTTGTCGAGATCGGCGAAGGCGACGCTGAGGGGCGAGCCTTTCACGACTGACGAGTCGAAAGCCTGATTGACGAAATCGTCGAGGAAGGTGCGATTGTAGAGCGCGGTCAACGGATCTCGCCGCGTGCTCTCCTCGAGCTTGCTGGTCCGTTGTTCGAGTTGCTGCGCCTGATGATGGAGCGTATTCACTTCCTGCATCGCATTGAGGCTGCGCATTACCAGCGCCTCTCTGGCCTGCTCCTGAATCGCATCGCAGGTTCTCGAATCCAGCAGCTTCATGTCGAAGACGGTCTCGGCGTCGGGAATCTGTGCGCTGATCTCAACGAGCAGCTCCTGCAGACGCTCGCCATCCATGTCCAGCGATTCGGCTGCGTGCTGCCCGAGCTTTTCGAAGTGGCGCTCACCCGCGTCTTCGAGCATGACTTCGGCGCAGGCGGCGCCGAACGCGACGACGCTCGTGAACGGGTCGTCTGCGAACCTCGGCAGGCGCCGATAGACCAGATGGCTGTTCGCGACCGCATCCTTGATCAGGCTCGGGAAGTTCCACTTCTCGAGCAGCCAGCCGCCGACGTCGGCATGGTCGGCGCCGAGTTCCTGCTTTTCTCTCGCGATCAGGCTCTGCTCGTGAATCTGCTCCTTACCGATATCGAGATAGAGTTCCGGGAATGCCCGGTCGAGTGCCATGACACCGATGTCCTGAATCAGGGAAGTCAGGAACAGCTCGCCTGTTTCTCTGAGCTCCACGGAATTTGCGAGCACCTGCGCGGCCGTCGCGCCGATCAGGGCCCGCCGCCAGTAGAGTCTGTAATCGAGGCCGTTCTCGCCTTCTTCGGATTCGAAGGTCTTGAGCAGCGAGAACGACAATGCCAGAGAGATCGCGGCGTTGAGCCCGAGGACGAGCAGCGCCTGATCCAGGGTTTGCGATTGCCGGTGGCGAGCGTACATCGGCGAGTTGGCCAGGCGCAGCATCCTCGCCGATGTTGCGGGGTCCATCGACAGGACCTTGGCAATTTCGTCGAGTCCGGCGGCGGGATCGTTGGCAAGCGCGATGATCTTGGTTGCGACTCCGGGTGGGCTCGGCAGCGTTCCGGATTGCTCGAGTCGATTCTGCAGTTCTGCGGGTATCAAATCAGTCTCCCAGTTTCGGCTTGGTATTTTTGACACTACGCGGGCTCGCTTTCCCATCGGGATGCGGGCGAACCAGCTCCATGGGCGTTATCGGCAGCTCTGCCGACGGCTTTAGAAAATTTACCGGTTGCCTCAAGCGGCGGGTCCGGCTGCCGACAAGAGGGGCATGGAAGCGAGAAAAATGACGCTCGATCCGGCCCGGGAGGTCTGCCTCGAGGCGCCGGAGGCCGCCGGGCGCAAAGGGCCGCGCCCGTCGCTGCGCAGCAGGATCTACATTTTGCTCGAGCCCGGCGCGCAGGCAGAGCTCGGCAGCCGGATCGTCAACGCCCTGCTGATCGCTCTGATTCTGTCAAATGTCGCGGCCGTCGTTCTGGCGTCCATGGAATCCTTTGCAACCGCTTTTGGCGATTCGCTGCGGGCCTTCGAGCTCTTTTCGGTGGCCGTCTTCTCTGTGGAGTATGTCTGCCGGGTCTGGACCAGTGTCGAGGCCGGCGGCGGCAAACAGCAAGCGTCACCGTTACGCGCGCGGCTGCGCTTCGTCGCTTCCCCGAGTGCCCTGATCGACCTCGTCGCTGTGCTGCCGTTCTATCTAGCGGCCGCGGGGCTGCTCGGCGGTGTGGATATGCGCATCCTGAGGCTGCTCCGACTCGTAAGGCTGTTGAAGCTCGCCCGCTACGCCGGCCCCCTGAGCTTGCTCGCCCAGGTTCTGCGCGAGAATGCACGCAACTTCAGTGCGGCCATCGGCATGCTGCTGATCGTCATGCTGCTTGCGGCAACCGGAATCTATCTTTTCGAGCATCGAGCGCAACCCGATGACTTCGGCAGCATTCCGAGCGCGATGTGGTGGGCGTTCTCTACGCTGACGACAGTCGGCTATGGGGATGTCACGCCGATAACCCCGCTCGGCCGCGTGTTCGGTGCCGCCATTACGGTGGTCAGCGTAGGAATCGTCGCGTTGCCCGCCGGGTTGCTGGCATCGTCGTTCTCGGAGCGCCTGCGCCAGAAGTCCGACAAGTACCGCAGGCTGGCCGACATGGCCGCCGCGGACGGCATCGTGACGGAAAGCGAGTCCGAGATGCTCGAGCGCGAACGGCGCGCGCTCGGGATCGGCGAGGACCTCGCCGCAACGATCATTCTCGATGAACAGCAACGCGTCGTTCGACACGCCTGCTGCCCGCATTGCGGTCATCCGATGCCTGACGAGGATTAAGGGACCGTCGGGGTCCACGTCGGTCCTACATCGCGGCACCGCATGGGCCTCACATCGGCCCCGCGTCCGGCCCCACGTCGTGGCCACATCGAACCTCGCATCGGGGGGCAGTCGGCGGCTGGATCGCTGAACATAATTCGCCTTCTCGGAAGCGTCGGTTCGCGATTGTGATTGTGATCACCAAAACCGGCTCAAGCCGGCGGTCGAGCGGACGATATTACTCGTGACCACCCGGTCCGCGCGGGGACGCTCGCGCATCGGACGACCGGCTGGCACTGGATTGGTTAACTGATCAAGGACGTGTGAGTGGACTTAGCAACTCTCATCGGGTTCGTCGGCGCGCTGGCCATCGTTGGCGCTGCCATCGCGCTCGGCGGCGCGCCCGGCGCTTTCATCAACGCGCCGTCGCTGCTCATCGTCATCATGGGGACCGTGCTGGTCACCCTGATGAAGTTCAGTCTGAAGCAATTCATGGGCGCCGCCACCATCGCGGTCAAGGCGTTCATGTACAAGGTCGCAAGTCCCCAGGACCTGATTCAACAGGCCGTCGAGCTCTCGGGCGAGGCGCGCAAGAACGGGCTGCTCGCGCTCGAGGATGCCGAGGTCAAGGATGACTTCTTTCGCAAGGGGATCGAGATGCTCGTCGACGGCCACGATCCGGACGTCGTGCGTGAAACGCTGAACAAGAGTCTCTCGCTGTCACTGGAGCGGCACAAGGAAGGGCAGGCGATATTCAAGGCAATCGGCGACGTCGCACCGGCCATGGGCATGATAGGAACTCTGATTGGCCTGGTGCAGATGCTCAGCGTCATGGACGATCCCAAGCAGATCGGCCCGGCCATGGCGGTCGCGCTGCTGACGACGCTTTATGGCGCAATGATTGCCAACATGATGGCTCTGCCGATTGCCCACAAGCTCGAGGGGCGCAGCGGTGAAGTCAGAAAGGCGAGGTCCCTGGTCATCGACGCGATCCTGTCGATTCAGGCCGGCCAGAACCCGCGTGTCATGCATGAGATTCTCAAGAACTACCTGCCCCGGTCGGCGCGCGAGAGCGAGCAGGCCGAGGCCGCCTGAGGAGTCGAGCACGACCGATGTCGGACTTTTCTGATACGGGGGGCGACGAGCCGGAAGGACTACCGGGCTGGGTCATGACGTTCGCCGATCTCATGACCCTGCTCATGTGCTTCTTCGTGCTGATGCTGTCCTTCTCCGAAATGGACGTCGCCAAATTCAAGCAGCTCGCGGGCTCGATGCAGGAGGCCTTCGGCGTGCAGGCCGAAGTCGAGGTCAAGACCATGCCCCGGGGCACGAGCATCGTGGCGCAGGAATTCAGCCCCGGCCGGCCGGAGCGAACCCTGCTCAACCAGGTCCGGCAGGCGACGGTCAATTCCAATCTGAACAGTCTCGAAGTCGGTCAGATGGAGCGGGCCCGGGAGCTCGAAGCGCAAGAGCGTGCGGCCGAGCGTGAGGCGGAGCAGTTGAGCGCGGCGCTGGCCGATGAGATCGAGGCCGGCAAACTGCTCGTTCGCAGCGAAAGCACGAATGTCGTCGTTCAGATTCTCGAGCAGGACTCGTTCGCCTCCGGCAGCTCCGACCTCGATGACCAGATGCTGCCGACGCTCGAGCGCGTCGGCAGCCTGCTCGATGAGTTCGGGGGCGCCATCGCGGTGTCCGGGCACACCGACAACGTGCCGATTGCCAACGGCCAGTATCGTTCGAACTGGGACCTCTCGGCGGCGCGGGCTGCGACCGTGGCGCACGAGCTGCTCGAGGCCGGACTCGATCCGGCGCGCCTGATGATCAGCGGACATGCGGACACGCAGCCGCGGGCAGCGAACGATACGCCCGAGAACCGGGCGCTTAACCGCCGCATCGATATCACGCTGTTCACGAACCGGGATCGCCACGAGACCTGGACCTCGGACGACGCCGAAGCCGTTCTCTGACGTCGTCCGCAGCGTCAGGAGAGGTTGTAGCGCTTGATCTTTTCCGACAGCGTGGTTCGGCCGATCTTGAGCCGACGTGCGGCGTCCGCCACCACGCCGTCGGCGTCACTCAGGGCGCGCCGGATCAGTGCGATCTCGACTTTCTCGAGGTATTCCTTCAGCGAGCAGGAGTCGCCCGGGAGCTCGAAGTCTTCGGGTGAGGCGCCGGCCGAACGCTTCTCGACCATTGTCTCGGTATCGCTGGCCCGCAGCGGTACGCCGGCCGAATAGCGGCTCGGCAGGTCCGGAATGTCGACCGTCTTTCCCGGATACAGCACGCAGAGCCGTTCGAGCAGATTGGCGAGCTCACGGATATTGCCCGGCCACCTGTAATGCTTGAGGATGCGCTGTGCTCCGAGGGTCAGGCGGATACGTTCACCGCCTTCCGCCGCCCGCCTGCTCAGGATCGATTCCGCGAGCAGCGGCAGGTCCTCGACCCGGTTGCGCAGCGGTGGCAGCTCGATCGGAAACACGTTGAGCCGATAGAACAGGTCCTCACGGAACCGGCCTTCGGCGATGGCCGACTCGAGATCGCGATGCGTCGCGGCCACGATACGCACATCGCAGGACATGCTGCGATTGCTGCCGATTCGCTCGAAGACCCGCTCCTGGATGACGCGCAGAAGCTTCACCTGCATCGGCAAACTCATGTCGCCGATCTCATCGAGAAAAATCGTTCCACCTTCGGCGGATTCGAAGCGACCGATCCGGGTCGAGATAGCGCCGGTGAACGAGCCCTTTTCGTGTCCGAACAG
>JASFSD010000201.1:0-5484 GCA_050114575.1 Gammaproteobacteria bacterium
ACTTGTAGAAGGTCGGGCCGTCGTTTCGCGTAAACGGATCGCCCAGAACAGGCGCCGGCCGCTCGGTCGGAAGATATTCGGTCGTGCGTATGAACGGTTCGGCGAAATAGACCGGATCGTCGACGATCGTCGTTACGAGCAGGTAATCGTCGAAGCGCGTGAAGTACTCGAGCATCCGTGCACGCTCACTCGTCGGCGTGCCGTTGCGGCGCAGCCATCCGGCTTTCATGTGCGTGGTCTCGACGACCAGCGAGTCGCCTTCCCAGCGCCCGGTCGAATACCCCTGAAACGTGTGCAGCGCCTCGGGAACAGGATGCGGCCGCCCGTCCATCCAGACGATTCGATCGATGCCGAAAGTACCCTCGAGGCGAATCGCCTCGGCAGCGCGCCTGACCGGGTCGAACTGCGTGTTTACGACCAGCGTATTCGGACCCCACATCTGATAGGCGGCCGGATGCGGTGTGCACTGATGCTCCGGAACGCTGAGCCATGAGCCGGAATAACTCTCGGCCTTTCGCATGCCTGCCTCGTTCAGCGGCAGCCCGAGATAGTCACCGATCTCGGGGCCCTGCCCGCGATCGTTGAAGTCCTCCTGTCCGAACAAGCCGGGATGATCCCAGGCGCCGGTGAAATCGACTTGCGCGAGCGCAACCGATGCTGGTGCTGCGAGCAGCAGCGCGACAAACTCGTAACGCTTCATCGTTCACGCTCTGCAAGCGGCAGCGCGGTTGCGCACGGCGAAGGGTCCCAGTTGGAATCGTCGGGCTCGCGCTTGAAGTGCGACGAAGTGACGAAGTCCTCGTTCAGATACATCGGATCGTGAACGATGGATAGCACCGTCAGGTAGTCATTTCCGAAACCGGCCACTCGTGAGAAGTACTCGGTCAGCTCGGCGTTCTCGCTGTAAGGCAGGCCGTTCTTCCGCAGATAGCCGGCACGGACCCGAGTCGTCATCGCCTTCAACGACCCCATCGGCGGTCCGCTTGCGGGCGGCGCCGTGCGGCCACTGATAACGGCGCGCAGATCGAAGCCACCGACGGGCGTCGTCCACTCGGCCCGCGTGAATCCCTGCCAGCTGTGCTCGGACGGCGCTTCGAAGTCGCCGAAGCGCAGCAAGCGCGTCTGCTCGCCGGCATCGGTCTCGATCTTCAGCGTGTTCTCGTCTTCCCAGCTGATGCGCAGGCGCAGCGGCATCCGCATCAGGCCGGCCGCGCCGAAAGGCCTGCAGGCCTCACCGTTCGCGGCATCGGCGGCAGGATCCCACTGGCTTGCAACCTGCTGCCCCGTGAAACTCAGGGGTACCGAAGTCGCGTCGCCGCGCGGCGCCGTGATCATGCGCCACAGCCAGTCTTCGGTAACGAGCGCGACCCAGTAGCCGGTCAGATCGACCTGGGCCGAGTCACGCGCCGACTGCGGCGGGCCGCCGAAACCGCCGGGCCCGCCGAAGCCCCCCGGAGGCTGCGCGTGCGAAGCGACGCTGACAAAGAACGCGGCGAGAATCCATCGGGCGCGCATCAGTCGACCACCTCGCCGGGCCGCGTGCCCCAGCCGAAGCCGTCCGTCGTGCGTTCGATCGTGACGAGCAAGATCCGGTGTTCCGCCTCGACACGCCCCGGGCGCCCGGTCACGATGACCGGATCGCCCGGGCGAAGCGTCTGAGCCGACATCCCGCGCGCACCGAGCTGTGTCGCGCCCTGCCACTCGACGGCCCAACGAGTCTGCTCGCCGTCTTCGCCGTCGACGACAACGTGCAGTACCGAATGCGGGTTCCGGAACAGAAACTGGGCAACATGGCCTTCGATGCGCATCGTCTCGTCGGTCTGATAGACCGCGGCGAATGAGTGATGTGCGACTGCCGGCAGCGCCGCGAGCGCGCCGAGTACCGGCACCAATAAGAGCGGCCGAATGCGTTTCATAACAGTTCCCTGGAAGCCTTGCTGATAATGTCTGCCTGCATACACTCGGAGATGATTCCCCAGAAGCGCTGATAGCGATCGGAACCCATGACGAAAGGATGCGGATCGCTTGGGCCACGCGCGGCAAGTGCCGCGAGCCTCGCCGGCGTGTCGTCGAAAATGGGGTGATTCTGAATCTCCACGTCCACGCCCATCCTGGCCGCGACATCGAGATAGTGGGCGATCGAGTCGACGTACTGGAGCAGCCCCGGGGCCGGCGTGTAGGCAGTTGCGAGAACCGTACTGCCGAACATGCCCGCTACGTGTTCCTCGCCCTGGTCGTAAACCGTGAAGATGTAAGCAAGTGACCCGGGCGTATGCCCCGGAATCTCTATGGGCGTAATTGTCGTATCGCCGACTACGATAGCTTCGCCCTCCGCGATCACGAGATCCCGTTCCGGCGCCGGCGTGTTGCCGGGCCGACCCGAAACGGCCGCCTGCTCGATAGTGTTCCAGTCGGCCTCGGTCGTCCCTACGCGCGCGCCGAACTCTGCTTGAAAATAGCTAGCGCCACCGTAGTGATCCGAATGGCCGTGGCCGAGCAGCACATGCGTGACGTCGGCCGGATCCAGACCGAGTTCGACCAGTCCCGGCAATAGAACGGGCTCGAGCTCGGCCGCGGTGCCGGAATCAATCAGCACTATCCCTTCGGATGTGGTGATCGCATAAACGACCGTTTCCGTGTTACCAGCCGCATAAAGGTTGTCGAAGAGTCGAACGGGTTGCAGCGGCGGTGCAGAAAAGTCGTTCGGCCGTGCATTGCCCGGAACACAGAAGAACTCGAATGGCGCCGTCACATCGGTCCCGGCGAGGCGGCGTGCGTTCTGCAGATGCATCTCGGCCGACGCTCCCGTCACCGATTCCTGCGCCAATGCGGACCCCAGAAACATCGAAAGGCACAGTGCAGCTGTTTGTCTATATGACATGCGACCCCCCATGGCCGAAGCAATCCAGCGCGCGCCCGAAGCCGGCCGCACCGCCCATACTGCTAGCGAACGGAGATCCGCAGAAATGAAAATCAGCGATAGGTGGTATACGCGAGGCCGATTGTGCCCAGTTACTGGAGTGCGCTTGCGACCTCGACGAGTTGCTCACGCATCCATACGTGACCGGGACTCGAAGTAAATCGAGGATTCCACACGAGCTTCTCTCGCAGTGGCGGCAAGTCGATCGGCAACTCCAGCAGTCGTATCTCGGCGGCCTGCCGCATGCGCTCGCCCAGACGGCGCGGCACGATCGTCAGCATCGTCGTGCCATGCAACAGAAAAGGCGCGGCCGTGAAACTTTCGGTCGATGCGACGATTCTTCGTGCCTGTCCTTCGCGGGCCAGGAATTCGTCGGCAACGGATACGTGCCCGGGATCCGAGATATTGAATGACATGTGAGGGTGCTTCAGAAATTCCTCCATGGTCAGTTCGTCGGCCAGTGAGGGATGCTGATTCCATGCGGCACAAACCCAGCTATCGTCGAACAAGGGTTCGGACGGAAGCGCGGGATCGATTTCCGCGGGAAAAATCGCGAAGTCGATTTCCCCGACATTGAGCCGCTCGCTGGCCGTCACATCAAGCCTCAAAAAGTGCACCGACATATGCGGGGCGACATTCACGAGCCTCTGGACCATAGGAGCGCAAAGCAGCAGTGCCGCATAATCGCTGGCGCCAATCCGAAAACCACGGTGATCACTTGCCGGTACGAAAGGACGCGAATCCTCCAACAGATTTTCCAGCTCGACCACACATTCATGCACGCGATCTGAAATGCTGGCCGCGAAATCTGTGGGCTCCAGATGGCGGCCGACACGAACGAGCAGTTCATCGCCGAAAGCATGACGAAGCCTCGACAGCATACCGCTCATTGCCGGCTGGCTAAGGAAAAGTCTTTCCGCTGCGCGCGTGACGTTTCTTTCCTGCAGCAAAACGTCAAGCGCCACGAGCAAATTCAAGTCGAATTGCCTCAGATTCACGAATTTGACCGATTCGATTCTGCAAACTCAGACTGTCAGCATACTTAACTTTTCGAAAGCCCGCGCGTGTACCTACGTAGGCACCTCTGCGGATCCAGACCCAAGCGGGACCAGCTTATCCGTGACCCGATTTAGCGATTGATCGTTGTCCCGGGATCGGGCCACTGCACGACATGCACGTTACTGGGCCGCCGCGGCGCCCGTAGCACCCGCCACTTTCGAATCGGACACAGATCGTGAGGGCATCGCGAAAACGACTGCCGAGGGCGACTCTCCCAAAATGGTTGTGCATGTAGACGCAGATGTACCCGTCCCCTTGCCACATCGCGCGACCAGTCGGTCCCAATAACAGCACAATCGCCCAAAATTCTTGCCACTGAGCCCGTGGAGTAGCTGCGAATTCCCTGTATTTTTCCCTAATATCAGGGACATGAGAGACTGGTTCGCAGCAGACTCCCTGCACCGCCAGAAAAAGCGAGCGTAAGCCCCCAAAAAGCCCTGCCCCCTCGTCTTGGCTCCTGGTCTTTGTGTTCGACGAGCGGCCCTTATGAGGGCCTGCCTGTCACGGTCAGCGGAGGACTATCTGGTCTCGCCGTCGAGAAGGTGGCCGATAGCCTGATCGAATTATTTTCCCGTGAGCTCACCAGGCGCCTGAACGTCTAATTTGACAATATACAAGCACCAGGGGTAATAACGTAATCATAAACGATACATCTCTTCGGGCCACCGCGACGATTCTCTTTTCGGTTTCTTTCGGACGCGGCCCGGATTGAATATGAGTCATGGCGCATCTTTTCGCCGAGGGGGGGAGGGAGCTAATGGATCCTCAAGTCAGGGTATGGATCAGGTTCTTCGTCAGCGCGGGCGCTTTGGGTGCCTTTGCAATCGTCTTTCTTATAATCTTTCTGGCGGAATGGAATGAAACGACTCAGCCCAATCCCAATCTCATCACGCTGGCGTCGACGCTTACGGGACTGGTCAGCGGCGTAGTTGCCAGTCTGATGGGCATCAAGATCTCAGTAAGACTTAAGAAAAAGTACGAGTCGGCGAATCCTTTGTTCCAGAAACTGGTTGCGATCGGGGATTCGCTCTTTCCTTTCTGGGATGAGAAGGCTAAAGCTACGCTGTCCGCTCTGTATGTCGTTACTTACCTTGTGGTTGGGACGACGGCGATAGCAATCTGGGCAACCGGTGAAAATCCAGTCCGGCCGGAAATCGTAGACAATCTCGCGGGCGTAACGCTGGGCATGGTTGTGGCTATCGTCACCGCCTTCATGCAGCCAGAGTAGAGAGCACCTCGGCCGAATAGAACTGGTAAGCGCGAGCGAGAACAGGTTCGAGCAATCCGACACAGCAAGACACTCGCGCGACCCCAGAGCAATGACCACTTCGCTCCTGATGCACCGCACCGCCGATGAACACGGAACTTCCCCCCCATGGGACTTTGTGTTCATGAGGGAGATTAGGCAGATTCGATGAGAAGCCTTCGGTTCAACTCGAAAACGTTCTGCGCCCGAAAGAGCGAGCAGGCAACGGAATTGCCGGGCTGCCAGGGAGGAATAAACG
>JASFSD010000202.1:0-5462 GCA_050114575.1 Gammaproteobacteria bacterium
TAGGGACCATTGGCGGTATGGCCGTGACCCACAACTTCCCGGTCGACGCCGAGTACGAGTTCAGCCTCGAGCTGTTCCGCAACAATCTGGAAGGCATACGCGGTCTGCATCATTCGCACCAGGTCGAGATTGCGGTCGATGGGCAGCGGATCCTGCTCGAGAGCATCGGCCGAGGTCACGAGCCCGAGATGCCTCGCGGCACGATCATTACCGATCGATCCGATGCGACCGATGCGAGGCTGCGGGTTCGAGTTCCAGTCGGCGCCGGCGAGCATACAGTAACCGCCGCGTTCATCCGCAAGATCGGCGCGAGCCCCGAGCGGTTGCGGCCGTTCGACCGCAGCAACGCAAATACGTATGCCGGCGACGGTCACCCGCATCTGGAGTCGATCACGATCGCCGGCCCCTTTGCCGCGACGGGTCCGGGCGAGACGGCCGTACGCGAGCGCATCTTTTCCTGCCGGCCCGAGACGAAAGCCGCAGAAGAGTCATGTGCGCACGAGATTCTGTCGCGGCTCGCGCGACAGGCATACCGCAGACCGGTCGCTCCCGCGGATCTCGACCGGCTGATGCCGTTTTTCGACGAGGGGCGTGCCCGCGGGTCGTTCGATGCCGGCATCCAGTTCGGATTGCGCCGAATTCTGGCGAGCCCGTCGTTCGTGTTCCGAGTCGAAGCCGACCCGGAGGATCTTGGCCCGGGTGAAGCCTACGCCGTCAGTGACATCGAGCTCGCATCGCGGCTCAGCTTCTTTCTCTGGAGCAGCTTGCCCGACGATCGGCTCATCGATCTCGCCACCGATGGCCGCCTGCGCGAAACGCAGGCGCTGAAGACGGAAGTCGAGAGGATGCTGGCGGATCCGAAGGCCGACGCGCTCGCCTCGAGCTTCGCTGCGCAGTGGCTGCATCTGAGAAACCTCGACACGATTCGGCCCAATACGGACTATTACCCCGACTTCGACAACAATCTGCGCCAGGCATTCAAGCGCGAGGCCGAGCTCTTCTTCATGAGCATCGTCCGCGAGAACCGGAGCGTCGTCGATCTCCTGACCGCCGATCACACTTTCGTCGACGAACGCCTGGCCAGGCACTACGGCATCGAAGGCGTGTACGGCAGCCGTTTTCGGCGGGTCGAGCTGGGGCCCGCGTTCGATGCCAGGCGCGGCCTGCTCGGCAAGGGCGGTGTGCTCATGGCCACCTCGCACGCCGATCGGACCGCACCATCCCTGCGCGGCAAGTGGCTGCTCGAAAATCTTCTCGGCACGCCGCCGCCGGCGCCGCCAGCCAACGTGCCGGCGCTCGAGGAAGTCGCCGTCATCGCGCCGAAATCGATGCGCGAGCGTCTCGAGCTGCACCGCGAGAATCCGACCTGCTCCGCCTGTCACGGGCTCATCGACCCGCTGGGGTTTGCGCTCGAAAATTTCGATGCCGTCGGAGCCTGGCGTGAGTTCGACGCGGGCGCGCCCGTCGATGCCAGCGGGGGCATGGCAGACGGCACGCCCGTCGCCGGGGTGACGGAGCTGCGCGAGGCGCTGGTGGCGAGACCGGAGCTCTTCGCGACCACCGTGACGGAAAAACTGATGGTCTATGCGCTCGGAAGGGGACTTCAGCACTACGATATGCCCGTCCTGCGTGAGATACTCAGAAGCTCGGCGGCAGAAGGCTACCGAATCGAAGATATCGTTCTCGGCATCGTGGCGAGCCCGGCATTCACAATGCGGGTCAAGTCCGAGGGCTGAGAGGGCTGGAGCGGCCATGTTCATCACCAACAAGACATTGCCCAGACGGACCGTGCTTCGCGGTCTGGGTTCGGTCATTGCCCTGCCGTTCCTGGAATCGATGGTTCCGGCCGTCGCCCGGGCCCAGAATGCCGCGACGCCCCCGCTTCGCTTCGGCGCCGTCTACGTGCCGAACGGAATTCCGATGGCCCATGCGGAGCCGCAGTGGATTCAGGCGGGCCCGTCCGGGCAGCTCGAGCTCATGCCGATTCTCAAGCCCCTGGAGCCGTTCAAGGACCAGTTGACCGTGGTCGGCAACATCTCGAGGGCCGGGCGCGATGGCGTCACCGACCACGCCGTCAGCACGGCCGGGTGGTTGACCGGCGCGGTCGCGCGTCAGACCGAGGCAGAGGACATTCGGGCCGGCGTCTCGATCGACCAGATCCTGGCCAAGCAGATTGGCCAGGAAACACCGTTCCCGTCGCTCGAGTACGCGACCGAGGACTTTGCCGGCTACATCGGTGGGTGCGTGCCGGGATACAGCTGCGTCTATATGAATACGATCTCGTGGGCATCGGAAACCGAGCCGCTGCCGATGGAGATCAACCCGCGGGTCGCGTTCGAGCGGCTCTTCGGCCGCGCCGGCTCGGCGGAGGATCGCCTGCGACGGATGCACGAGGACCTGAGCATTCTCGACTCGATCGCGGACGAGGCCCGCTCGCTGCAAAGGAGTGTCAGCGCCGTCGACCGCAACCGGCTCGACGAGTACATGAGTAATCTGCGTGAGATCGAGCGCCGCATCCAGCTCGTCGAAGCGAGCAACACCAGTGACATCGCAACGATCGATGCGCCGGTCGGCATCCCCCAGGACTTCGAAGAGCACATCGGCATCATGTTCGAGCTGCTGGCTGTGGCCTGGCAGGCGGACCTCACACGAGTCTTCACTTTCATGACCGGGCGCGAGGCGAGCCAGCGCACCTATCCCGGCCTCGGCATGACGTTCACGCATCACGACACTTCGCATCACGGCCGCGACCCGGAGAAGATGGCCAAGCACGCGCAGATCAATACGTATTTCACTTCTCTGTACGCCAGATTCCTCGAGACGCTCAGCAACTCGCCCGAAGGCGACGGCAATCTGCTCGATCATTCGCTGATTGCTTATGGCACCGGCATGAGCGACGGCCAGGCGCACGACTCCTATCCCCTCCCGCTCTCGCTGGCCGGCGGCCTGGGCGGGAAAGTCGAAGGTGATCGCTTCGTGGTGGCGCCGGAGTGGACCACGATCGGCAACCTCTGGGTCGACATTGTGTCCCGCTACGGCGTAGAGCTCACCAGCCTCGGTGAAAGCGACGGCCGTTTCGAGGTCTGATGCGATGACGCCGTGGCGTCACCGCCTCTTCTCAGTGGCAATGGCCGCCCTCGTCGGCTGCGCCGTTGTGGCTTTCGATACCGGCGCCGAAGAGCGCGCCGATCTGACGCCGCTGCTCGACGCCGCGCGAAGTTTCGATCACGCCACGGCGATCCGGCTCGTGCTCGAGGGCGCCGACGTGAACGCGGCCGAGAACGATGGCACGACGGCGCTGCACTGGGCGGCCTATGCGGACGACGCTGCGCTCGTCGTCGCGCTGCTCGATGCCGGGGCTGATCCGAACGCCGAAAACCGCTACGGTCTGACGCCGCTGCAGACGGCGGCCGAGGCAGGTCATGTCGCCGCCGTCACCGCCCTGCTCGATGCCGGGGCCGACGCGGGGGCCGCGCTGCCCGAAGGTGAGACGGTGTTGATGACGGCTGCGCGCTCTGGGCATACGGCGGTGCTCGAGGCGCTGCTCGACAGCGGCGTCGATATCGAGGCGCGTGACAGCTTTTACGGCGAGACGGCGTTGATCTGGGCAGCGGTCGAGGATCATGCCGGGGCGGTCGATACGCTCATCGCGCACGGGGCGAACGTCGATGCGCCTTCGACCGAGATCGACTATCCAACCCGCCGCGCCGGTCAATCCGTGCTCGGTCTCGGGCACTGGACACCGATCATGTACGCGGCGCGCGAGAACGCGCTCGAGGCCGGTCGCGCGCTGATTGCCGCCGGGGCCGATCTCGACCTCAAAGACCCGGACGGCGCCACGGCGCTGGTCATCGCAATCATCAACGCCCACTACGAATTCGCAGAGCTTCTGATCGAGGCTGGCGCCGACCCGGACATCGGCGACAACGAAGCCGGTATGGGTCCACTCTATGCTGCCGTGGATATGCACCGGCTCGCTGTGGGTCACGGGCGCGGCACGCCGCCGCCGGTCGGTTTGTTGACGGCGGTGGACACGGCGCGTTCCCTGCTCGAGGCGGGCGCCCACCCCAACGCGCAACTGAAGAAGCCTATCCTGACCAGAACCCACACGATGGGTGACTCGGCGCTCGGGGCAGGAGCGACGCCGTTGCTGCGTGCCGCAAAATCCGGTGACATCGAGATGGTTCGTCTGCTCGTGGAGCACGGGGCCGACCCGCACGCCCGGATGCCGAACGGCACGACGGCGCTGCACTTCGTCGCCGGGCTCGGCTGGCGCAACGGCAGTCCGATCGCGCCGTCGTACGACCAGGGCGCCGAGCCAGAAGCGATCGAAACGATCGATTACCTTCTCGAGCTCGGTCTCGACATCAGCGCGCAGAACGAGGCCGGTGATACACCACTGCATTCCGCCGTTTCCGGGCGTCAGTCCGAGATGATCGTCGCTCACCTGCTCGAGCGTGGCGCAGATCCCTCGATCGAGAACGGCCGCGGCCAAACGGCGCTGGCACTGGCACAGGCCAGGAGCAGCGCGCAAATCGCGGGCCTGGTCGGAGCGGCTTCGGAGTAAGCGCGCCTGGCGATCGGCCCTCCCGGGCGCGAGTCTAATGCGCCAGCGGGTCCGGCCGAACCTGGAAATGCACGACGAGCGGCTTGCTGCCCAGGCCGCCCTCCATGAGCCACGGCGTTCGGTCGCCACTCGAGACCCAGAGTCCCCGGCCCTTCCAGCCGGCGTCGGGATCGTCGATGCGTCCGTCGAATCCCTTGCTGTAGAAGCCGAGCGGATAGGGAATTCTGAGCGTTACGAATTCTCCGTCGACGAGCGCATGCACGCCGTCGAAGAGATTGGCCGTGCTGATCGGCGTGTTCGCACCGAGACCCGACGTGTTGAACTGGTCGACCCAGGTGTAATAGCTCGATTCGACGCTGAGCTCCTCAGCGCCTTCGAATCCCGGCCCGGGATAGCGGTAGAACGACCAGCCTTCGGGGCAATGATCGCCCGTGGCCTCGGGGCCGTTGAGCGGTCCGCGGCACTTGCGGCGATCGAAGGCGCCAACGTGTCCGCTGCCGAGTGAAACCCAGACGACGCCGTTGCGATCGATATCGGCGCCTCGCGACGCAAAGCCCGGCAGCGGCACGTTGTAGATCTCGGCCAGCGCCGTCTCGGGCGGGTTCGGGCCCGGGTCGAGACGAACGATCGATCCCGGATACCCGAACTGCGAGCCCCAGATCGAGCCGTCGGCGGGACTGGGCATGACGGCGTAGAAGCCAGCAATTATGCGCTTGTCGCGCGCAGGGTCGACCGGCTGATCGGGCGCAACGTAATCCTCGTCGCGCCGGCCGTTGCCGTTGGTATCGAGGATCAGCGCCGTCCAGCCCTGGGATTCCGCGGAATCGCCCGTCTCGAGGAACTTGTTCGTGTCGACCCAGCCGACCACGGGTCCGCCGCCGCTCGTCCAGAGGGT
>JASFSD010000203.1:0-5421 GCA_050114575.1 Gammaproteobacteria bacterium
CTCGTGTCTGGTCGGGAGCGATCCTGTGTCGGCGCAGGCGAGCGCCGGCCGCGGTGCGCCGGACCCGATGCGTCCCGACGACATCGTCGGCTCGGAGGGGAAAGGCTATTACACGGGCGCCGGCATCCCCGAGGACAACATGCCGATCTACGCGGCGCGCGATGGCGCGGTTCCCCCCGGCATCGAACCGCTGGCCGTGGACATCTTCGCTACCGAAGATTTCTATCAGGACGCGCCGCTCTGGCACGATCCCCGCTACTACCGCTGCAACTCCGCAGTCGGTCTCGAGCAGATCTGGGGTGCCTACGAGGTGCCCTTGATCGGGGACGATCCGCCGCGCACGGCCGCCTGGGGTTACTGCGATCGCGACTACCCGCGCGAAGAAATCGTCAGCCCCTACGGTTTCGAGACCGCGGCCGACCATTACGCTGCGCTGCTGGCCGAAGCTCGCGATCGGGGCGGACCGACGCGGTATACGCAAGCCACCCTGCCCGACTGGAACGGCCGCTATGCGCGGCAGCGCGACAAGCGTTCCACCTGGTTCAACGGCGCGATTCTGCAGATCCCCACTTACCTCTCACTGCTGACCGAGGAATATCAGCGGCGCTTCGTGCAGCAGATGTATCACTATTCGGGCAACAGTGCGCCGCAATGGCCTGGCTCGTATTGCTGGCCCGAAGGCTTCATGCGGCGCCTGTCGCAATACGGCGGCGGAACCGTCAATATCGTCATGACGCCCGATCTCGTCCTCGACATGCGCAACGCGGCGAAGACGCTGATCACGCAGATCCATATCGGCCGTGAGTTCGATCTCTCGGGGGTCGTGCCGCGACTCGGCGCCGATGTCCCGCAATGGTTCGGTGAGACGATCGGTTTCTGGGACGAGGACGCGCTGATCACCTGGACCTCCAACATTCAGGGCTGGATCAATCACGGCGGCATGGAATTCAGCAACCGGCTGCAGTCGATCGAGGTTTACACGCCGCGCATCGACGAGGACGGCGCATTCGAGGGGCTGCGGCACGAGATCGTGCTTTACGACGAAGAGGCGCTCGTCGAGCCGGTTCGGATCGTGCACTATCTGGACAAGCTCGCCGAGCTCAATGAAGGCGATCCGTTCCTGGTCATGGAGTGTTTCCCGCAGATCTTTCCGATCGACGGTCTTTCCACGCCAGTCGCGCCCGGGCAGACGTTCGAGTTCACGCAGCCGAACCTGTTCGACAGGCCATGGGCCGAAATATGGGAGCGGTATCATGAGCAAGGGATGCGGCGGCCTGAAGAAGACGACATTTTCAGTTTCGAGTAGGCGTAAATTGTAAGGACGCGGTCAGAGCCGCGCGGGGGTGGGGAGAATTACGATGCAGAAGCTTTCGACGACGGCCACGGTCACGCTCGGGTCCCTGATTCTCGCGACTCAGGCATTCGCTCATCACAGCAATTCCTCCTATCAGGTCGACGAGATCATCTCGCTGACCGGAGAGGTCGTGGAGTGGCAATGGGTCAATCCACACACCTGGCTCATCATGGCCGTCGAGAACGAAGACGGCAGCGTGACCGAGTGGGCCGTCGAGGGACGGGCACCCGGGATCCTGCGTCGTGCGGGGTGGAGCGCGACGAGCTTCGAGGCCGGCGAGACCGTGCAGGTGTATGCCAGCCCACAGAAAGACGGCGCACCGGTCGGCATCATCTCTCGAGTCACTCGAGCCGACGGCACGGTGCTCGGTAACCAGCCGGATTTCGATCTCGCGGCGGTCCAGATAACCACCCGGCTCGGCGAATCCGCGCCGGCCGACGTGCCCGATTTCGCCGGCGTCTATTTTCCCTTCAACCCGAACGCCCCGGCGGCGCCGCCGCGCAGGCAGGCCGGACCCTTGCCGCCGCCCACCCGCACGGGCCCCACTTCGGACGGCTCGCTCGGCCGACGTCCGAACGATCCGAAACTGACGCCGGAGTACCTCGCAAAATGGGAGGTCATTGCCGAATCCCGAACCGGCGGCTCTTACGAGTACGACAACATCGCCAACTGCCTGCCGCCCGGGATGCCCGCGATGATGGGCATGGCCTATGGCATGGAGATCATGCAGAACGACGACAGGATCACGTTTTTCAGCGAGCACCAGGACGCGCTGCGCCGCGTCTATCTCGACGGACGCGAACCGACCGAGGCAGTTCTGGCCGACCCGACCTACGCCGGCTACTCGACCGGGCACTGGGAAGGCGACACGCTCGTCGTGGAAACGGTGGCGATCACGGACAAATCGTTTATCGACAGCTCGTCACCGCACAGCGATCAGATGACCGTGCAGGAGCGCATCCGGTTCATCGAGCCCGGCGTGCTCCAGGATGAGATCACGGTCTACGACCCGATCGCACTCGAGGAACCCTGGCAGATTACCCGCACCTACCGGAAGGCGGCGTACCCGAACGACGAGCTGCGCGAGTTCGCCTGCGCCGAGGGGTTACGGGACCGGCCGCACTGAGCATCGAGACCGCGCTGCTGCCTCGACCACGAACCGACTGACATTGAATTGATGCCCGGAGGAAAAGCGATGTCTCATGATCGCCGCCCACAAGCTCTGACTCTTTACGCATGCGCGAGCCTGCTTGCCGTCCTCGCCGTGCTTGCCCGACCGGCACTGTCGCAAGACATCACAGTTCACGAAGACATTTTCTACAAGTCGGGCAGCGATCTGTCCGCATACGAGCGCGAACGCTGTGCGCTCGACCTGTACGTTCCGGAGGGCGCCGAGGACTTCCCCGTCATGGTCTGGTTTCACGGCGGCAATATCACAGCCGGCGACAAGGCCGAGGGCACCCACTCCGACATCGCGCGAACGCTGGCGGCCCATGGCATTGCCGTCGCTTCCGTCAACTACCGCCTCTCGCCTCGAGTGAGCTTTCCCGCCTACATAGAGGATGCGGCCGCGAGCGTCGCCTGGGTGCTGGACCACATCGACGGCTACGGCGGCGACGCCGACAAGGTTTTCGTGTCCGGTCATTCGGCTGGCGGCTACCTCGCCTCCATGGTCGGGCTGGATGCTCGATTTCTCGAAGCGCACGGCCATGCGCTCGAAGACCTCGCAGGCCTGATTCCGATCAGCGGGCAAACCATCACTCATGCCACGGTGCGCACCGAGAGGGGACTGCCCGCGGACCGGCCCATCGTCGATTTCGCCGCCCCGGTTTATCACGTCAGCGCCGATGCTCCGCCGTTCCTCGCAATTGCCGGCTCGAACGACCTCCCGGCGAGACCCGAGGAAAACCGTTACCTCGTTGCAGCAATGAAAGCGGTCGGCCATCCCGATGTCACTTATCGGGAATTCGCAGGACGCAACCACGGCACGATCGTGACGCAGATTCCGAACGCCGACGATCCGGTAGCAAACGCCATCGTCGAGTTCGTGGCGCGAATCTCCGGCGCCTCCCTGTAGCGAGCGGCGCAACGCTCAGAACGCAGCCCGCCCCGCTGACAACAAAAAGCCCGAGCCGCCCTCGCGGCCAAAAGCTAGCGTTTGCGGTGCTGCTCGAAAAACTCGTAGATGTGCTCCTGGCTGTCGTAGATGACCGGGCCATGCGTCACGCCGGGAAGCTCGACGTACTGGTGCTCCATCCCGATCTCCTCCATGGTCGCGACCCAGGTTCGCGCCAGATCAACCGGTACGGCCTCGTCCTCGTCCCCATGCACCACCATGACGGGGACGCCAGCTTCATCGAGCCGGCCGAGGATGTCAGCGCGATTCTCCGTCATCGAGAAGGCAGCCGGCGCAACCGGCGCAATCGCCGCCCAGATATCGGCATGCTTGGAGCCGAGAAAGAGCGTCCCCGCGCCGCCCATCGAGTGCCCTGTCAGGTACATGCGATCCTCGTCGATGTTGAATTCTTCGAGCATCATTCCGAGCACATTCATCACGTCGTTTTCACTGAGCTCGGGAAGATTCTCCGGCTGCTCTACGCCGCCGAACCCCCTGCCACCACCACCCGGCGGCCTGAGCAGTGGCGAGCCGTACCAGCCGCCGACGTTGTAACCCATCGGCGCCGCAAGGATATAGCCGCCTTCCTCCGCAAAGTCGACGGCTGTCTCGTTGCACATTACCTGCGGCGGCGCGCCGAGACCGTGCAGCGAGATGATGAGCGGCGCCGGTGCACCGGCCGAAACCTTCGACGAAGCGAAGACGCAATACGGCAGCTCTTCGTTCGTATCCGTGAAGTGATAGGTCCGATCCTCGGCCCGCGGATCACTGTTCCACACGCGGCCCTGACCCGGCTGGGCGAGCGCATTCGTGGAGCTTAAGCTGAGCGCCAGCCAGGCGGCAGCTGCCGCTGCACGCATCGTCGTTTGACAACTCTTCATGATTTCAATCCCCCTTGTTAGCGAACCGAGGTCGTTCAGAACTGCGGCCGGGATTCGGTGGCCCGGGCAATCAGAATCATTGCGCGAGCGGGCGACTGTCAAGCGGCTTGCGCTACTCCCATCCCGTCGGCGACGCATAAGGAACGAAAATACCCACGGCTTCGACCTCGTGAATCTCGCCGTCGGCAACCTTGAAAATGTGCGCGGCTGGCAGATCGTAAGGCTCCCGTCGCTCGTCCCACATGACCTCGGTCCCGTCGGCCGCGATCATCCGATGCGGCCCGCGACTCATCGACTGCCGAAAATGCGACATCCCCATGGCCAGACCCTGGACCGGATCGACAGCAAATATTCGACGGTTATCAATGCTGTCGATGTAGGCGAAGCGGCGCGAATCCATCTGCCCGATGCAGTCGCGAGCGACGGGCGGCGGTGAACGGCCCTCCACGTCTACGCTTGCAAACGCCTCCGGCTCGAGATAGTGGGCGGCCGTGATCATGCCGTTCTCCTGCCGCTCGCAGTCGTCGGCAAACGGCGCCAGGCTGCCATCACTCAGATTGAGTGCGTCGTAGTACGATGCCGCGATCGACGCGATCGCCTCACGCGGCATCCGCTCACTCTCGGGAACGACGGCAACGAGATTGGGCCGCGGGGCCTCGAGCCGCGCGCGATCGGCCTCCTCAGTCAGGTCGGCAACCAGGTGCTCGACCTCCGCGATCGCACTACCACCGACCCTCAGCCGCGCCGACAGGAACGCGGGCACTACGCCACGATCCGTCCGGCGCTCAACCAGCGTCATGAAACCGATCTCGCCGGTAGCAGGATCGGGCACGTAGATGCGGTAGCCGACCGAAACTGAATCGGCCGATGCCCAAAGCCCTTGACCGGGGGCGAGCGCCTGAACGTTCTCGACGAAACGGACGTCGTCGGCGAGCTCGATGGCGCGCGGATCGCCATCAACCAGCGCATCGAGATAGCGGTCTGCCGTATCGACGAGGCAACCTCGATCGCAGACGACGTCGCCATCCCCGGGCATGCAGCCCGTGGCCAGCGCGCCAGCCAGCCCCACC
>JASFSD010000204.1:0-5408 GCA_050114575.1 Gammaproteobacteria bacterium
CTGGATCACTCGCTGGTGCTGTACGGCAGCGGCATGAGCAATTCCAACCAGCACGACCACGATCCCTTGCCGCTGCTGCTGGCCGGCGGTGCGTCGGGACGCCTGCAGGGCGGTCGCCACATTCGTACCGGCCTCGGCACGCCGATGGCGAACCTGTTGGCAGGCATGTTCGAGAAACTCGACATCCCCGCGGACACTTTCGGCGACAGCAACGCCGTACTGACACTTTGAGGACCAGGCGATGAAACACTTTTCTGTGTGGATGAGCGCCTTAATCAGCGCGCTGCTCCCATTCGTCGTGCAGGCCGACGACAGACTGGCGGTGGCCGCCATGCAACGCGACCTGGCCACCGTGCGTCAGCTGCTGGACAGACGCGATACCGATGTCGACGCGCTCGGCCCGCATGCGACGCCGGCGCTGCATTGGCTCGTGGACCTCGAAGAGCTGGAACTGACACGGCGCCTGCTTGACGCTGGTGCCGACGTCAACCTGCACACGGGCCTTGGGGTCGATGCGCTGAGTCTGGCCATCGAGCATCGTGATCGGGACATGGTCCAGTTGCTGCTGGATCGCGGCGCCGATGCGAAGTCCGCGGATGCTGCGGGTGAAACGCCGCTGATGCTGGCCGCGCGCAGCGGCTCGCCCGAGATCGTACGGGCGGTTCTTGCGGAAGGCGTCGATATCGACCAGCGTGAACCGCATGACCAGCAAACGGCGCTGATGATCGGCGTGCGCTCCGGTTCGCCCGAAGTGGTGGCGTTGCTGCTGGCTGCCGGCGCCGACGTGAATGCACAAAGCCTGCCGGGCGAAGAGCCCGCCTGGCGTCTCCCGAGCCAGGTTGCCGCCTCTAAAGGCGTGGGTGTGAATTGGGGTGGCTATCCGCCGCGTGGCGCCCGCGAGGCGATTGGAGGCGCCAAGACCCCCCTGCTCTATGCAACGCGTCAGGGCGAACTGGAAATCACCCGGTTGCTGGTCGAAGCTGGTGCGAAGCTCGAACAAAGCGACGCCAACGGTGTCACGCCTCTGCTCAACGCGATCATCAACGCCGCCGTGGCGAGCAAGCCCGGCCTGTCGACCGAGCATCTTGAGATTGCCTGGTATCTGATCGAGCAGGGCGCAGATATCAATGTCAGCGACTGGTATGGCCAGACGCCGCTATTTGCCGCGGTAGAGCTACGTAATCTCGACGTCCCCCGTCCCACGCGCGACAACGGTATCGACCGTGACGCGGTCTTCGAGCTGATCCGCGAACTGCTGGCACGAGGCGCCGAGCCGAATACGCGAATCCAGCAGGTGCAGCCAGTGCGACGCTGGGTAACGCGTCTCGGCTACCTGTCGTGGGTCGACGTGACCGGCCAGACCCCGTTCTTTCGCGCGGCCTATTCCGGCGACGTTTCCACGATGCGATTGCTGGTCGAGCACGGCGCCGATCCGAACCTGGTGACCTTCAACGGCACCACGCCGCTGATGGCCGCCGCGGGTGTCAACTGGACCGTGAGCCAGACCTTCGACGAAGGCCCTGAAGCCCTGCTGGAAGCGGTCAAACTGGCACACGCGCTCGGCAACGACGTGAACGCACAAAATACGCTCGGTTTTGCGGCGGTCCACGGGGCGGCCAACCGCGGCTCCGACGACATCATTCGCTGGCTCGCTGCCAACGGTGCGCGACTGGATGTCGCCGACAATGTCGGGCGGACCGCGATAGATTGGGCACATGGCGTGTTCCTGGCCACGCATCCACCCGTGGATCGCCCGGAGACCGTCGCGCTGATTGAGAGCCTGCTCGCGGACCAGGTCCAATAGCGCCGTCAGCTATCGTTTACTCGGAGGGCTGAACCTGCCTGCTGACTTCGATTCGGGTTCCACCACCGAAACCACCGGGACCGGGGCCGTCAGCGCTGACCGTATTGTCGACGACCAGCTTGACCCACAGTGTGTCACTACCCTTGTAATACGAGGTGTCCCTTGCATCGCGCAGCGCAGCCAGGCTGCTTCGTTCGGTGCCCGCAGCAGCGGCGCTGAATCCGGGAAGCTCGAAGATTACCCAGGAGCCATCATCCATCTGACTCAGTGACAGGGGCACGGACTCCCTGTCCGTGTTTACCGTCACCTCGGCTCCGCTGCGAATCGTGGTTTGCCCGCTGTAGTTGATCTCTCTGCCGTTGAGGCTAAGTACGATCGGTTCCTGAGAACCACCGCCACCGCCGAAGCCGAAACCGCCGCCGAGACTGAGGCGGCCCATATCCCCCTGACACACCGCCGCACCCCAGGATGGCTTGATCTCACAGCCTGCGGATGCGATGCCGTTGTCGATGACGATGTAGGAATCAGGGACGCCACCGACAGAGCCGTCCAGATCGTGGAATATTGCGCCCTTGTAACCTGAACTGCCGCCGTTATCGTTGCCCCATCGACGCTCCATCGCAGGGAAGTGAACCGGCTTGGCGTTGATGAATTCAGCGCCCTCGACGGCGTTGTCCATGCGGATCCCGAAGCTCGTGTACAGCAGGTACGAAATCGCCCCTGTCTCGCGCCTGTCATTGTCCTGGAAATTCACAAAGGTGGTATCCACCAGCTCATGACGAAAATCGTAGTATTCGTAGCCACGAATCGGAAAATCGGGGATTGCCGGCTTCGGCAAACTGCGGCCATAGGCGATTTCCTCCGGAGTGCTCGGATTACCGACGTTGTCGGTTTCGCCGACGAACAGCGAGTCGATCACTCGTGACGTGAAGGGGTCTCGACCGAGCGAGCCTGATGCATGGGTAAAACCGATAGCGTTGTCGGCCAGCTTCAGGTTCCGGAATACCTTCATCTCACCCCGGCTCCAGATGCCGCCATTGCGATTCTTATAGCCGATGAAATCCTCGATGACCGATTCAATCGAGGGACTGTTGCCGTCGGCCGGATTTTCACGGGCAATATGCGCGTTGCCGCCGGCAACCGTAAAAGTTCCATCGGGCCGCGGGCCGCGGTCGAACATAATGCCATCGAAGTTCGAGTGAGCGACGTTGCCTCTGAATTCCCCGAGCCGCATTCGACGTGGCCAGGTGCTCGCGCTGATCTGCGTTCCTTCAAACGCACCGGTCGGGTGCTCCGGCATCGCAAGCCAGAAGCCTATCTGGTCGGATCCGGCGGCCACGTTGTCCACATAATCGTTGGAGGGATTGGTGATCCAGAACGTCGACGCCGTGTTGTCAGATGGAATCAGGACATCCCCGGAACTCTGGCCATTCGACCCCGCTTCGGCCGATTCACCCGCTGCCCTGAGGTTCGTCGGAACGCACGGCAAGGTCGGATGACACTTGGTCTGGATGCCCAGGTTACGAACGAGCCGGTTACCCGTCTCGATACCGTCTTCCATGAAGAAGCAGTGCCCCACGGTGTTGTAAGTCACATTACTCTCGACGAGAAGATTGTCCGTGCCATGAATAGTCACGCAGCGGTTGTACGTGTTGTGAATCGCCGAGTTTCTGATGTATTGGCCCTGCACATCGCCATTGATATGCCAGTGAATCGGGTAGCGGGCGAGCGTCAGATGCTGCCCCATTCGAGTCAGCTCGACGCCCGAAACATTCATTGTGCTGCCGTCCATCGCCATGATGTGACCGCCGAAGTATGAGTCTTCGGCATCTGAAGAAGCCTGAACTTTAATATTGCGCGTCAGCAATCCGACTTCGCCGCGTTCGTCGACACCGAAAGTGATCTCGCCAAAATGCATGTACTGGAGCGGCTGATCCAGCGTCAGCGTATTGCCGCTAATGGCGGATATGTGGCGAGTCTCGGCCTGTCTGGGGTTGAAATCCGTTGACGCCAGGACAATCTCGTCACCGACTCGCCAGCTGCTGGCATCGAGAACCTCGATCCGTGCGCTGCCAGCCTCAGCCGTTTCGACCAGCCTGGTCCAGGAGTTTTCCCGGTCCCCGTGCAGGCTCAGAGTCCCTTGCACAAGCAGGATCCCGCGGTCACCCATACCGTTGATATTTTCATCGGGGACCTCATTGGTCAGGGTTATCGTCACATTCCGCGTGTGAGGATCGCGCTCACTGCCGGCGAACAACTCGCCGCGCACCAAAATCCACTCGGTCGTCAGCTCGACATCATGATCATTGGAGAAGCTGAGCCTGCCGTCGAGATTGATACCGTTCAGTCTCGGCGGGCTGACATCGAGAACGACGTTCATGCCTTCGCCAATCGAGACGATATCGCCCTCCGCCGGAACCGCGCCGCCGGACCAGATGGACGGATCGGACCATAGTCCGCCGTTGATCGTCGAAGTACCTTGCTCCTGCGCTTCGGCGCCGACCACGAAACACACTGAAAGAAGCGATGAAAGAACGAACGAGCGATTGATTTTCCGCACGCAATTGGACACCCGGTACTCGAGATTCTGAATTCCCGACTCTGGTCAGGACGAATTTATCCGATCATCCGGCTTTAACCGGTTTCTGGCAAGCATGCGTGGACGTGCCGTAAATGAATCTTTTCATTCCCAGCCCGTGGCATCGGACGCCGGCCCGATGACCGACTGGATCTGTGTGATCAGCCCATCGCGCATCTTGAACATGTGAAAATCGAGCAGACTGTCGGCGAAGAGCACGAAGCCGACGACGATACCTGCCTCGATATCGACGACCGGGAAGCGTCGATGCGTCATCACCATCCCGCCGGCCCCCGCCGGCCCCATGTTGCTGCAATCGTCCTGCGTTGTGCGGGTCCCGTTTTCCCAGCGATTGCAGGGTAACGCAAAGGGGACTTCGGTCTGCTGCGGGTCGAAGAACATGTCGAAGTACGCGTTGGCCGCGTCAACCATTTCCTCCCGGGACCGGCGCTCGGAGGGTTCGATCAGCGTCTCCCATTCGTCGCCGTCTTCCTCTGGCACGCCTGCCGGATTATGAAAGAATTCCGTCGAACGGGCGATATAGGATTCGATGTCCGCCAGGTCACCGTTATCGTCGACACGCAGGCGAACACCGTAGATCGTCGGGACATCCCTGCCGTTCTCCCGCATGACTGCCTGCGTCAGCGTGCCGCAGCGTTCGACGTCGAGGGCGCTCCGGCTGAAAGTCACCTCACCCGCGGTCTGCCAGAATCCGTCTCCCACATTCATGAGGCTGCCGTTTTCCGTGTATTTGAGGTCGCTCGCGACTGCAAGTTGCGTGGGGTCATTCGCGGAGAGCGCAATCAGAAAATTATCGAGCATGCCGGACAGGTTCTCGCGCGTGCACTGCGCATTGGCAGTCGGGCTCAACAGTGCTGACAGGCAAACGGCAATACTCAACAAGGAGGGTCGAGGTGCCCTGCTCTGACTGTTCCGGTGAGGCGCTGTATCACTGATTGTTCTGCTCCAGGTTGGTCGGGATCAGGAAATCGTAGATGCCGCTTCGCTGCATAGCAATTTCAAGGC
>JASFSD010000205.1:0-5395 GCA_050114575.1 Gammaproteobacteria bacterium
GGGTGATCCGTCCGGCCCTGAGAACCGTGCCGGGCGTCGCAGATGTCAATGTGCTGGGCGGCTACGTCCGGTCGTTCGAGGTCGTTCCCGATCCCGTGCGCATGGCCGCGCGCGGAATCGGCGTCCTGGATCTCGAGCGGGCAATCGCAGCTAACAACCGCAACGATGGCTCGGGGCGTATCAACGAAGGCGAAGAGACGCTGCTCGTTCGTGCGGAGGGGCGAATCAAGACGCTCGATGAATTGCGTGCCGTGGTCGTGCGAACGACCGGCGGCATTCCCATAACGGTCGGCGATGTGGCCGACGTGCAGGTCGGCTCGATTACGCGTTACGGCGCCGTCACCCAGAACGGGCAGGCCGAAGCCGTGCAGGGCCTGGTTCTAGGGCTGCGCGGCTCGAACGCCGGCGACGTGGTGGCGGGAACCCGCGCCAAGCTCGACGAGATCAACACCGCACTCCCGGAGGGCGTCTCGGTCAACATCTTTTACGACCGCGGCAACCTCGTTCAGCAGGCGGTGCACACCGTTTCGAAAGCGCTCGCCGAGGCGGTCGTGCTCGTGCTCGTCCTGCTGATCCTGTTTCTCGGTGACCTCAGAGCGGCGCTGACGGTCGCGCTCGTCCTCCCGCTCGCGGCCCTGTTGACTTTCCTGCTCATGAATCAGTTTTCCATGTCGGCGAATCTGATGAGCCTGGGCGGACTCGCGATAGCCATCGGCATGCTGGTCGACGCGGCTGTCGTCGTCGTCGAGAACATCGCGACCCAGGTTGGACGAAGCGAACGCAACAAACACCTTCCCAGGCTGCATGTCATCTACCGTGCCGCCAGGGACGTTGCCGTTCCCGTCACCTCGGGAATACTGATCATCGTCATCGTATTCCTTCCGCTGCTGTCTTTGCAGGGTCTGGAGGGCAAGCTCTTTTCCCCGGTTGCCCTGACCATCAGTTTCGCGCTCGGCAGCTCATTGCTGCTGTCTCTGACCGTCATACCGGTCCTCGCTTCCTTTCTTATGCAGCGCATTTCGCACAAGGAGCCGTGGCTGCCGCGCCTGCTGGCTCGCGTCTACGAGCCCGCGCTCCACTGGTCACTCGGCAACTCGCGCTGGGTGGCGGGTGGTGCCTTCGCGATGCTGGCTCTCGCCGTCGCGGCCTTTCCCTTCATCGGCAAAAGCTTCATGCCGACGATGGACGAAGGCGACATCATCGTCCAGCTCGAGAAGCTGCCGTCGATCACGCTGGCTGAATCGGTCGATGTCGACCTGCGCGTGCAGGAAGCCATCCTGGCGCGCGTCCCCGAGGTCACTCGAATCGTGGCGCGCGTTGGTTCCGACGAGATCGGCATGGACCCGATGGGCCTCAACGAGAGCGACATGTTCATGGTGCTCAAACCCGAGGACGAATGGCGCATGGACAGCAAGGCGGAACTCATCGAGGAAATCAGACAGGTTCTCGACACCTTTCCGGGCGTCGCTTACGGTTTCACGCAACCGATCGAAATGCGCACATCGGAGATGCTGACGGGAGTTCGCGGAGATGTCGCCGTCAAGCTCTTCGGCAGTGATCTCGACGAGCTCAATGCCAGATCGGACGAGATTGCCGCGGTGCTGACGTCGATCGAGGGCAGCGAGGACGTCTTCGTCAGCCGCAACGAGGGTGTCCAGTATCTGACTCTCGATATCGACCGGCTCAAGTCCGGCAGGGCTGCGATTCAGGCCGATGAGCTGCAGCGCGTGCTCAGGGCCCAGATCGAAGGCCTGCCAGTCGGCATCGTTCAGGAAGGCGTGCGGCGCACGCCGCTCGTCATTCGCGCGGGAGAAAGCATACGCAACTCCTCAGCCGGCCTTGCCGGCCTGCCGGTTTCGCTGGATACGTCCAGCTGGTTGCCGGTCAGCAGTGTCGCCGAAATTTCCCGCGTGCAGGGTGTCGTCTCGATCGCACGCGAAAAAAGTCAGCGCTTCGTTGTGATCCGGACCAACGTAGTCGACAGGGACCTGGTCGGCTTCGTCGACGAGGCGCGCCAGCGTGTCGCCGACTCGGTCTCTCTGCCGCCCGGCTATTACCTGGAATGGGGCGGCCAGTTCGAGAATCAACAGCGGGCGGCCGCGCGCCTGGCCATCGTCGTTCCCGTCGCAATCGGCCTGATCTTCCTGCTGCTGTTCTCGACTTTCGGCTCGATTCGGCAGGCTTCACTGGTTCTGATGAACATTCCATTCGCGTTGATCGGCGGTGTGTTCGGCCTCTGGATCACGGGTGAATACCTGTCCGTTCCCGCCTCCGTCGGTTTCATCGCGCTGCTCGGAATCGCCGTGCTGAACGGCGTCGTCATGGTGACCTACTTCAATCAGCTGCACGCCCAGGGCAAGCCCATGCGGGAAGTCGTGATCGAAGGCGCGCAACGGCGGCTGCGGCCGGTCTTGATGACAGCGAGCATCGCCGCTTTCGGCCTCGTGCCTTTGCTGTTCGCGAGCGGGCCGGGATCCGAAATTCAGCGGCCGCTGGCTATCGTCGTCATCGGCGGTCTGATCTCTGCAACCGCGCTGACCCTGTTTCTACTGCCGATCCTCTATAACCGCTTCGGCGCACCGCGGGAGGCTGAGTCATGAGTAACTCGACTCCGGAACAGGTGCTGGTGGTCATCACAAGCCCGCCCTCGCTGGAAAGCGATCTGGTCGACTGGCTGCTCGCGAGAGATGGCGGCACCGGCTTCTCGAGCGCACCGGTTCGTGGTCACAGCACACGCCACGGTCATTTGAGCGTGGCCGAGCAAGTCAGCGGACGCCAACGCCGGATTCAGTTTCAGGTGCAAATCGGCGCTCCCGAGGTCGAGGAATGCCTCGCAAGCCTCGTATCCGAATTTGAGGGTGCCGACATGCATTATTGGGTCCTGCCGATGCTCGCCGGCGGCCATCTCGGCTGACCGCACCCGGCTGCTACTGCTGAAATTCCGGCGTCATCTCCACGCAAGGCTGGGCCTCGAATGGCACGTCTGAAAGATACATGACGTCGTAGCTTTCGTACGGCTCCGCCAGGTAGACCGGATCAGTCACCGAGTAGTCACGCCGCAGCGCCATCCTTTCCGGATCGAGCGTGAACCGTTCCACGATGCGCATTTGCTCGCTGCTGCGCGTTGGCGGGGACAGCACGCCGGGCGTGAAGCCGATGGTATCGACGACCAGCGTATTGCCTTCCCAGTTGCCGATCGAGTGACCGGAGTAGCCCGGCACCAGATCCTCCGGGTGCTCGGTCATTCCGACATGGATCCGGCGCTCGAAGTTGTAGAGGCCGTAATTGATATCGATCACCCGCTCGCCGTCGGGAAGCACCCGCTGCGTGAAGCGGTTGATCGGCCAGTCCGCAGTCCAGTCGCGAATGAAGCTCGTTGGTTTGCAGGCGAACCACGGGTTGTCGTCGGGCGACCTGCCGTCGAAGGCGTCGGCAGCGGCCTGGCCCTGCTCCGTGTAGACCGCTCGCGGCCTGGGAGGCTGTGTGGCCCGCACCTCTTCGATCGAGATCCGGCCGGCGGCAAAATCGGCCGACATGCTCTTGGGAATCATCGACCCGTTGCCGCCGCTCGGCGGAACCGTCAGCACGAGCTGCTCGACCGCCCAGTCACCGCTGATGTTGAGCTGACCATCGGCCAGCCGAAGCGGACGGTTGCTCGTGTCCACGGGCTCGCTGGAAAGGAACTGGTCGTTGCGGTTGAGCTCGAGCGAATTATTGATTCGGACGTTCTCGATATAGCAGGCCCCCGGATCATCGCGATGCGGATGCCCCTCGATTTCGACATGCGCCCCCGGCTGGAACACATCGGTATCCCAGCCCGAGCGTCGCAGCAGCGATGCCGCTCGCATTTCGCAGCGCAGATAAACGGCATCGCCGTTCTCGTCGATAGCATCGATCTCCATATACGAGTGCGGGTTGACCAGGTTCATCTTGGTGATGGTTCCAGACCATTCCCGATTGATATCCAGCTGGAACAGGCCGAACCCGTGGTGGGCCTGAGCGGGCACGGCCAGGCTGGCCAGCGCGGCGGCGAGAACGGCGGACTTTCGGGGTTGGAGTGGCATGTTCATTGTGGCCCCATGGGCAGGATCAAGTTACGCTCAGTATAAGGTTAGAAGGCGCACTTTGCTCCCAATATTCCCGAGATCGGAGTCCGCCCTGACTGCGATCGCGCCGGAATAGCAGCAAACAGAAATCGACGGTACTCTTGGGTCACCGCGACGTGAGTCGGGATCTCCGGAGAACAGTTCCATGGTCAGACATCGACGCAGCCCTGGCACCAGAACCATTGCGAAAGGCGTGTTCTTGTCCCTGCTCAGCTTTGCCTCGTCTTCTGTGCTTGCACAAGAATGCGACCGCGACTGCCTCACCGGCATGATGACGCAGTTCATCGATGCACTCGTCGCACATGATCCCTCGCAAGCCCCTCTGGCAGACGATGTTCGCTATACCCAAGATTCGCGGCTCGCCGAGCTCGGCGCAGGAATCTGGCAGAGCGTGACGGCGAACGGCGGCTTCCGGCAGGACTACATCGATACTCGCAAGCAGGTTGCCGCGTCGCATGTTCTGCTGCTCGAGCGAGACACCCAGGTCCTCTATTCCGTCCTCCTGTATGTGGTCGATATGGAGATCACAGGCATCGAGACGCTCGTTCAACGCGTCGCGCCGGACGGACGCTTTCAACCGACGGAGCTCGGCGCACCCATTCGTGGAATGAACGATCCCGTTCCAGCCAGGATGAAGAACTCCCGACCCGAGATGGTCCGCATAGCCCGCACCTACCCGGAGGGCCTGCGCGTGGGCAACTTCACCGATGGCGGCACGCCGTTTTCCGATGATGCCTATCGTGTCGAGAATGGCGTGATCACGGCAGACCAGAGGGACCCACGCCGCCGCATGTACGAGCAGAACATCATTGTGCATCCGGGCATCATCGCGAGCGTGGCTGCGGTCGACGAGGAAAACGGCACCGTGCTGTTGTGGATGAACTTCGGCCATACCGGCAATGCCTATGGGGTCGGCAACGCACTCGTCACCTTCGAGGCTTTCAAAGTCTGGGGAGACGAAATTCACTCGGTCAACGCCTTCTTCAAGGGGCTGCCGATCTCTACCGCCCGGTTCTGGCCAAGCGCGGACCCGTAACGACCAATGGCAACCGACGGCGACATCGGCGCGGACCATCCCGAGACTATCGGCCCTTACCGAATTCGGGGCATTCTGGGCGAGGGCGGCATGTCGACCGTCTTTCTCGCAGATCAGCTCGAGCCGGTCAGGCGCACTGTCGCTTTGAAGATGATCAAGCTCGGCATGGACACCAGGCAGATCGTCAACCGATTTGAAGCAGAGCGGCAGGCGCTGGCAGTCCTCGACCATCCGGCGATTGCGAAAGTCTATG
>JASFSD010000206.1:0-5394 GCA_050114575.1 Gammaproteobacteria bacterium
CTCAAAACGTGGAGCAACCTTCCGCAGCGGCTACAAACCCGGGGTCTAGGACAGCGGCATGATTAGGCCAGGTCGCCTTCACGCCAGGGCGTGACAGCTGATTGCAGATGATTCGCTGATAGGTACCCCACAAATCGGCACCAACCGTGCCGAGGTCTCTTTGAAAAAACACGTTCTGAAAGCTGAGCCAAATCTGCCGATAGAGAGTGAAGTATCGGCGCCTCTCGTCCAAATCCAGCTGCTCGTAGTCCTCATCGCCGATCCGCCTGATTCTCGACAGATCCGCACTCGTGGATTCGGCAATCAGTCCGTTCTGCGATGTTGTGGTAATTGCCTGAATTGAAGCAGATCTCACCGCCGCCGTGTTGTCCCGCAGTCCCACTCCGACGTAGATCAATGAGACAACAACTGCTACCGCAGCGACGACTTCAGCAATTTGTGCGGTCTCATTTAGCGTCAGTCTTTTCACGGCTAATGGCGAAAGGGCCGTTTGGGTCGATCTCGACCTTAGGCCCAATCTTCGCCAACGGCAAGTTTCTGGCGGATTCGGAGCCTTCAGCCAGCCCTGAACGCCCAGCTTCAAAATCGACACGATCGGCCGAATCGAGACCTTCGTAACGCTTATTCCGTCGGCGCGCGCCGCTCCACTTCCTCGAACCAGTTCTGCACGAGCACGATCTCTCTTCCGAGCCCTGAGTTGTTGATCCTGATCGCTGCGAAACGCTCCCCGTCCGGAGCGACGTCGAAACCAGTCCCGACGTTGTTGCTGCCGGCGTACTGAAACCCGTCCGCGGAGTCCGATGTCGTATACGAATAAAGCATTGCTGGCCTGCCGAAGCTCAGCCCATCTCCCTCCGCTGTGACGCTCACGGTAACGAGGCCCACCTCGTTGCCGACGCGGCCCTGGTAAGAGAGCTCAGTCCCATCGGGTGCCCAGACCGGCCCGCCGCCTCCGTCGATTGAGACCTGGAATCGCTGGCCCTCGGGATAAGCCTGAACGTAGACCTGACTCTGACCCGACTCGTTGTACTCGTAGGCGATCCAGCTGCCATCCGGTGAGAAGCTCGGACTGTACTCGGATGCGGCGCCGGCAAGGAATGGCGCCGCTTCGGCATCCACCACTGAATAGATCCAGACGTCGTGCAGGCTCCCCGTCTGCACCGTAACAGCCAGGTGCATGCCATCAGGCGACCAGGCGAGGTTGCGCATCAAGTCGGCCCCCGGCACGGGCGGCACGAGCAGCTGTTCCGTGCCGTCGAGATTTCGGAGAACGATTTCGAACCCTGCCTCTACAAACGTCGCGACGGCCAGGGAGCGGCCGTCCGGATGCCAGGCGAGGCCCAAATCTCTCCCAGCCGCGCCGAGCTTCGACGTCGTCCCGCGCTCTATGTCGTAGAGCCAGACGTCGCTCGCCTGATCACGACGGTCCAAGAACGCGAGCGACCGGCCGTCGCGCGACATGCGCGGCAAGCTGTAATCGCCGGGCGGAAGCCCGAGCGCCTCGAACGCGCCGTCTCGGCCGACGAAACCGAGCGTGTTCGCGGTTGCGACGGCAGGCAGATACGCGAGCGTGCCATTGCGCGAGACAGCAAGCTGCGCCACCGAAATCAAGCCCGCCTGGTCGTGCTGGACCTCGTCGATCAGCGGCACAGCCGGGCCGGTCACGGTGAGCCCGCGCGCATCGAATGGCGCAACCAGGACTGCGTCGTCACGCTGAAACAACAGATGGCCGCTGTCGAGCACGTGCGGATAGCGGGCATTGTCGAGGACGGGGTGGCGCTCGCCCGACTCGAGCATCACCGCATCGATGCGTGGAGTTCCCGCCGTCAAGGTCGTAAAGAGCACGGCTCCGGATTCCGGCACCCATGCCGGGTAGTTATGCCACGCTGTTTCGTCGGCCTCCAACGTGGTGACATCCTCGACTGCGCCGCCTTCGGCGGAAACGCGGCGCAGACCAGCACGAGCCAGCGAGCCGAATACAATAGTGCCGTCGGGTATCCAGACTCCGAATGTCCATTGACTCGCGTTTATGTTCTCCGCCAGTGTGATCGGGGCGCCGCCCGCAAGTGAGATTTTCCTGAGCTCGCCCGTCCCCGTAAAAAAACCGAGCCATGTCCCGTCGGGCGAAAAGAACGGCTGGCGCGCATCTACGGTGCCCGGGAGATCGCGGACCGCGAGGCTGTCGAGAGTGCGCAGCGCGAGCCGAATCCTCGATGCACGCGACGGATCCTCCAAAGCTGCCCTGTCGCGAGTCACGTAGGCGAGCTGCCGGCCGTCTGGCGACAGCGTCAGTGCCCCGGTGGGAAAGCCCGATATTGCAACCCGGCGGTCCGCCGGTGTCATGACCGACAACCGTTGCGCCGCGACGGGCGGCAGTGGTTCCGGCTCAACGTTCCACAAGGAAGCGCCGCCAAGCGCGACGCCGATCACTAACGCCGCGGCGACTGGTAGCGCCCGCCTCCAGAACGGCGCGCCGGACGTGCCCACCGGAGTCGGCGTCACGCCACGCGGATCGCTCAAGGCTTGCTCGATATCGACGCGCGCGTCGGCGATCGAGTGATAACGATTACGGGGCTTCTTCTCGAGGCAGCGCTCGAGCGTGAGCCTGAGCCTGGGATGCAGATTCTGCGGTAACCGACCCCAGTCGGGTTGGGTCTTCAGCACCTCCGCCAGAATGTGCGGCACCGACTCGCCACTGAAAAGAGGCAGCCCGGTCAGCATCTCGTAGAGCACGACTCCGAAAGCCCAAATATCGGCGCGCTGGTCGGTTGCCTGACCACTCGCCTGCTCGGGACTCATGTACCCGGCTGTCCCAAGCACCAGCCCGGCCTGGGTCATCGCCACGCTGAGCGCCGGTGAGTTGTCCGGGCTGGCCCCATCCGAATCGGTCGTGAATGCTTTTGCCAGACCGAAGTCGAGCACCTTGACCAAACCGTCACGGTTGATCATGACGTTGGCGGGCTTGAGGTCGCGGTGCACGACACCTTTGTCGTGGGCGGCCTCGAGCGCCTGAGCGATTTGCAGGGCGATGCGCAGCGAGTCCTCGACCGGCAAGGCGTCCGCTTTGAGCTTGTCTTCGAGCGTCTCGCCTTCGACGAGCTCCATCGCAATGTAGAGCGTGCCGTCGTGCTCATCGAGCCCATAGATCGCGCCAATGTGTGGATGATTCAGTGCCGCGAGCAGCTTGGCTTCGCGTTCGAAACGGGCCAACCGGCCCGGGTCATCCGCGAGCGATGCCGGGAGAGTCTTGATCGCGACGTCACGGCCGAGCTTGGTGTCCGTGGCTCGGTACACCTCGCCCATGCCGCCGGCACCGATCTTGCCGGTGATCTCGTATGCGCCGAGGCGTGTGCCTTCAGGTAATGACACGCTTAGACAGAACCCCGTATCGCCATATCTGGATCTCTTTTAGTTCTTGCGGCCAGATTCTACGCGATCAGCGCTGATTCAGTGGATTTGGTGAACGCCCGGATCACGGGTCGATTCCGGGAATTTACCACGTCCTGCCAAGCTCGCGAACGTCCGTCGGGTAACGGAGGCACTGCGGACCTACAAGCCTGTTAGAGACGATGTTAATGAAATCGGCCCGCTCGAACGGCAACTTCCTGCTCGTTTCCGGACCTAGCGGCCTCCGCGAACGTCCAGCCGCTGCGCAGTTCAGATCGGCCAGCTCCGGTCACTCGAGCACTTCTCCGCACGATGTCTTAATGTGATCCCGAAACGATTCAGTCAAGAACTCCAAATTCTCGACATCCAGTCCAGCGAGTTGCGCTCGCCGCCCATTCGCGCAAATGAGGCGCTCGAATCGATCCCACTGTTCGTCGCTGATGACTCCATACTCCTGACTGAAATAGGCCCTCTCGTAGTTCCTGAGCAAGACACCTGCATACGTAGTGACCGTGCGCCGTTCGTCTTCGGAAAGTCCACCAGTAGTTTCCTCATAGAAGGTGGTCAATATGCGATCTAAGTTGGGGTCCTGAATTACAAGAGATTCGATATCAACCACGCTCTGCATTAGATCGCCATATGCGGAAACGCGAGTTACCGCGCTGTTCTCCCTTATTCCTACTATCAAAACAACTAACGTTACGATGACTGCCAAACCAGACAATATCTCAGCGAAATTAGCCCAATCCGAGAGCTTTAGCTTCATTCTTCTCGCTCGAATCCACTTGGAGGGCTAGATTCTAGCGAATGTCTTGTTTCTGGTGCGTTCGGTGCCTACAGCCACCCGCGAACGCCCACATTTCCGGCAGGCCGAATCGGCCAACTGCAGACGTAGACGACATTCGGCGACACAAATACGATGCGACGAACCGCCCCGATTCCTGCCTGAATCCCTGGCCGACCGCGAATCGGCGAGTTTCCGTTCGCCCGGAATCTGTGAGCCCGGTCCATTCGGGTGCACTTCCTACCAACGTTTAGCAAGATTCTTCTACCGCCTTGAGCTCGCGCGCATCTACATTTTGCGGTGTCCTGACACGCGGTAGGCCGCACTAACGCGTAGTGATACTCAAGAAACCAGAGGGAGTACTCGACCCATGGAGCGCCGAATACTTGAGAGAAACAAGGTATCAACACCAGTCTATCTGACAGTCCCAGGTGCGAAATCGGTTCGGTGCCGCGCGAAAAACCTCTCCAGGAAGGGAGTTTTCCTCGAAACCAAGGCCGCCTGGTTGCCCGCGGGGACAGTGGTCGATCTCGTGTTTACCGTAGAAGTGGGCAACACGGTGAGGCTGCATCGACGCAAGGCCGTAGTTACTCACGTCGCTAAACGTGGAGCTGGCCTGATGATGCAGGGGCACTCACGCCTCAGTGGGACGGCTCAGCAAGTTTCCGGAACAGTCTCGAATAACGCTCACTGACGGAAAGACTCGGACGCGGCGATTCCGCCTGATTCGACTCAGCTGTATGGCGCAACCAATCAGACCCGTTATTGAGACTTGGGATCGACGCTGCTGTGAAGCAGGTCACATACGCTACTCCCAAAAGGTCAGATCCTTACTGCGTTGCGAGCCAGCGAGGTGACGATATGAACGCGGACGCAGACGCTGATCCTGCTGACACATATGTCCTAGACGAGGATGTCATGGAAGAGATGGAGAATCTCGAAACCACCGTAGTGTTAACGGAAGACTCAGACACCCTCGATGTCACCGCGACCTCGGACAGTGAATTCCTCGAGGATATCGAAGCGGCAACGGATGTACTTAACGAAGTGTTTTCGCTCGTTCGTTGAACTTCCGCTTCTCTATTCCCCGACAGTGCATTTTGGCGTGGCGCATAGTACCCGCATGCCTTTTAATTCGCTCCTACTGACAGGTTACCGAACGGACCAGATATGAGAACGAGTGCTAGGAAAAAGCCTGACCCCGGAAGCGAGTTGGTTGATCA
>JASFSD010000207.1:0-5388 GCA_050114575.1 Gammaproteobacteria bacterium
ATATCACAACGATTCGGCATGCAAATATTCGCCATCTGAGTATCCCCCCACTTTTTAAACCAAGTTTGGTTCGTATTCGAAGACTCCAGCTAGACTCTCTACGAAAGCGACAACCGTTCTTTGAACAGTGCGCGTTCAACGATAGTACTTGAAGACGCTCTGTTTGTGGCGATCGAGGGGCGGCGAGTCGTTGGGGCTACGGATCAATCGCCGAAGCATTAGCCGAAGAAATCGGGAATTAGGCTAGAACAATCGAATCGGAGGTCCGATTGGCCGGTCATTGCCTTTAGGGCGCAAAGCAACGCGTCCGGAGAACTTCACAAGCCGACATTCCGGGCCCGGGGTGCCGAAGTTGGTAGATGACCCCATTTCGCCGTTAACTTAATGCCGTGAATTACGTCCGATCAGATAAGATCTGGTCTCGAAAACCAAGAGAAAAGACGCAAGTGCCACGTTCCTCGCCTGACGTCTTTGGTGCAGGTGCTCTGGCGTTTACATCAGGCGCAATCGGCCCTGACGGTCGATACCAGAGTTTCCCGCGCTAACCGTTAAAAACCGTTAATAACTACTATCTCGGAGCATGGCTAATTAGCCTGAGTATAGTTATCGAACATTTGCATCGACATACAAGCGAGAAGAAGTTGGTGGATAGCTCAGATTGGGGCGCTTTGATTTTGGTACCGTTAGCTCTGCTGGCTGCGGGATGTCAGCAGGCTGAGCGTGCACAGCAAAGCACTGAATCTTTCTCCGAGCAGATTCTTGCGGAGATCCAGGTATTCGCGGGCCAAAGCGTGTCGGACCTGATGTCCGACCCGGCCGCCCTGCGCGTTGGTGAGCAACTCTTTGATGCGCACTGTGATAGCTGTCATGGAGCGGAAGCTTCAGGGGCGCGCGGTGCGATCGATCTTACGCGCCATGTGTTCAACTACGGGGTATCTGACAGGGCCATCTACACCACCGTGAGCCAGGGGCGTCTTAGCGAAATGCCAGGTATGGGCAAAGATCTCGGGGAGTTCGAGCTCGGTGAGGTCGTGGCTTTCGTGCAGTCCCTGGAGCTCGAATCACCGCTGTCCAGCTATGCTGAGGCCGGCAAGCGACTATTCGGGGAGAAGTGCGCCAACTGCCATGGCACTGGTGGCCAGGGAATCCGCGAGCTTGGCGCATCAAATCTCGCGGACGATTATTGGCAACATGGCAACTCGATGATGAATATTCGGCTCGTGATTACGCGTGGTGTGCGGTCCGAATGTCCGGGGTTCACCGCAAACCCCACATCCGCCGAAAATGAATTGTTGACGGCCTACGTTCTCAACTCGATCAGTCGAGACTGAGAACTTGCTCTGAGTAGGCTTCTTCAGCGCCCTTTGGAGATGACGCGCATCACATGAACGGACAGCGGCTAAACCCCGTTTGACCGGGGATTGACGTCGTCGAAGCCGCCATTTCGAGCCAGGGGTGCCAAAGTCGGTCCTCGATCCGAAGCTGGCGCCGCCGATACGACTCATTGTTTGATTAGGACCTGACTATTGCATGACTACTCATGCATATAGTATGCTTTTACGATGAGTCAAGATACCAGTGAGAATCATCGCTTTGCGCTTGCAGTTGCAGCAGCGTGGAACAGTCTCGAGCGCCAGTTGGATTGCAGCCTCGGCGCAACCCGGGGCGTCAGTTTTGCGGAGTATCGGCTGTTGCGCGCTCTGTCCGAGGCACCTAACGGGCAGGCCAGCAGGATTGATGCGGCTCGCAGCGTTGGGCTAACCGCGTCCGGGGTGACGAGGGCACTTCGTCCACTGGAAAAGATCGGATTGGTCTCAACGGTGAAGAACAAACGAGATGCTCGGCTCGCAATGGCGAGGCTTACGCCTGCCGGTCAGGCCTTGATCAACGAAGCATCTGACATCGTTGACGACACTGTTGCTTCGATTTTGAAGCGTGCACCCAGACTCTCGACCAAGTTGAACAGCGTATCGAGTCTGCTGGATTCGCTGCGAACCTGACGGGGGCGGATTGCGACCATTGGCCGAGTGTGAGCTTCGAGGCTCTTCACTCTAGGTTATGTGGTACCCCAAGAGGCGACGTTCCGGCATGGTAAGCTGAAGTCTGAATATCGATCCGAGCCCGGCTTTCGCCCAAAGCGCAATGACGAATGAACTGACAGAAGAGATTCATGCCTCTATTCGTGAAAGTGTTCTGTGTTGGCTCGCGACCGCCAATCGGAGAGGCGAGCCGAATGTTTCCCCTAAGGAGGCGTTCCTGGCGGACGGCGATAACGCGCTTCTCATTGCGAATATTGCGTCACCTTTATCCGTGAAGAATATCGATGACAACCCCGCGGTTTGCGTCAGCTTCATAGATGTCTTTAAGCAGAAAGGCTTCAAGGTAAAAGGGAATGCCAAGAATCTGCAGGCGGGCGACGGGGGGTATGAAGCAAAGCTGAGTCTTCTGTACGACATCATCGGTGAGCAGTATCCGATTCGTAGCATCATCCAGGTACACATTCGTCAAATCGCGCCGATAGTTGCGCCGAGCTATCGTTTGTTCGAAGGCGTTACGGAGGCCATGCAAGTCGAGAGCGCGATGCAAACATACAACGTCATGCCGCGTCAGATCGGAGGCAGCGTACGTTAGAGAGCGGGCGATTGGGGGCGACAAACCTCGTGTGCTCGGGCGTGTCTCGAGATCTCGGGCCACTCTGATTGATCTCGACATTCGACTTCCTGTGCTTGATTCCCCAAGCGGAGCTCGAGCCCGGGATTAGTCGAAGTTAGACAGTCGCGACCAGAGACAGACGTTGAGATCCAAGCTTGAAACGTTTGCCCGTTACGGTCTCCAGACCTTCGAACGTCTGAAAGCCTGCTTCGCGCAGGAGCTCACACAGCTCCCGGTAGCTGTACAACCGAATCGAGGATGAGTTGCTTCGAATAACCCCGTTTTCGATGAACGTCCATTCGGCATCGACTCGTCCGTTATCGACGTTGAAGTTCACCTCTTCGAGTAGTCGCTTGGGCCGCTCCTCGTCGAACCAGGTCCAGCGCCGTTCCTGAAAACGCGGAAACACGCTTTCTTTCACCTGCAGGTCGATCAGAAAACGGCCGCCTGGCTTCAGCGATCGGGCGACCCGTTTTGCAACACGGAGATCGTCCGCCTCATCCTCGAAGTAGCCGAAACTCGTCCAGAAGCATATGGCGGTGTCGTAGAGCTCGGTGCCCGCGAGCTCGCGCATATCCTGTTCGACGAAGTGCACGCAGACGGATCTTTCCGTCGCTGCACGTTTAGCCGCATCGAGCGCGCCAGGGTTGAAGTCGACTGCCGTCACGTCCATCCCGAGGGCAGCCAGCTCGATGCTGTGACGACCGATGCCACAGGCCAGGTCCAGCACACTATCGCCCGCTTTCAGGTCGAGCGTGGAAACGAGGAAATCGACTTCCGCGTGGGTTGCTTCCTGCGGGAACGGGAATCCCTGCGCCTGAAACTCGCCCCAGGGGCCACGAAAGAATTCCTCCCACCATTCACTCGGTCTGTTCATCGGTACACGCCTCCATCGGATGACCCCGAAACGAAAAAACCCCGGTTGGCGCCGCCTTCCGGGGTTCTCTGGAGGCAGCCTGTAACCGGACTGCCTGATTTACGAGCTAACGCTAGGCAGCCGAACTCCTGGGGAAAACGACCCCAAGTAACATGGCTGCAAGTACGCGTCTTGATTCCATCGCACTCGATACTACGCTGACCGGCGGCAAATTCAAGGACGCGTCGCCGCGATAGGCGTTTGCTCGCGGCCGTCCGGGGCGCTAGTCATCGGAGTGACGCGTCATCGGTTGCTGCCGAACTCGTCGATGTCGAGCTCGAAGCCTCTGCCGTCGACGAGGACCGTATACTCCCCGTTGACCACTTCATAGCGCAGGTCGTCGAGTTGCACCGATTCAGGAAGCACGTTGACGATGTAACCCCCCTCCGGAGAAGTGGTCGGGGGCTCACTCGGCTAGCCAGCCACCATCGTCCGTTTGCTTTATCCAGAGGTGGCTGTACCAGAAGAAGACGTCGGACTCAGAGTTCGACGGGGCCGTGCAGTTGTACTTCGTACGGCCGGGGCGGAGCGGCTCCAGCGCGCGGATCGCGGCGACGTCGTCCTGCCATTCGATCTGCGCGGGCTCCTGGCCGGCGACGTAGCAGCGCATATCGCCGCGACGGTACGGGCCGTCGGGTATGCGTAAGCGCAGCAAAGGTGCGGCGGATCTCCCTGCAAGCAGGTTGCTGTCGGGTGCCAGGACAGTGACTGGTAGCGGCCGGGTGCGGAGCTTCTCGGCGAGAGAATCGAGGTCGTCGAAACCGGTGGCCACCGGATACCTCGGCAGTCGGGTGCGATCGTCGCTCGCACCGACCGGGCCGGACTGCTGGCCGAAACCGACGTAGCCGAGCTCGGCGACGATGGTTTCCAGCGGCTTGTCGAATTCACCGTAGGGATAGGCGAAGAACGGCAGTGGGCGCTCGAGCTCCTGCTCGAGACGCATCCCGGCGCGTTCGATGTTCGCGCGGACGCGCTCCTGCCATGCGTCCTCACTCTCTTCGGGCTCATGGCGGACCAGGTGTGAGTGATCGGAACTGTGATTGGCGATCGTACCTCCGCGAGCTTCGATTTCCCTGAGCTCGTCCCAGCTCATGAATCCGTTGTAACCGTGATCAACGGGATCCGTTGCGACAAACACGGTGAACGGCCAGCCGCGGCGCTCGAGCCGTGGTAAGGCCTCGTCGAAGATGGAGTCGTAGGCATCGTCGAATGTCAACGCGACCGCTCGAGGAGGCAGCTCGTCACCGCGCCCGAGCGCATGGACGATTTCTTCTAGTGGTAAGACGACGAAATCGTTAGCCGCAAGGTAATCGAGGTGCTCCTCGAACCGCTCTGGCGTTACCGACGTCGATCGAGGTGTCGATGCGCTGACGTGGTGGTACAGAAGAATGACGGCATGCTCGGCTGCATCGAGAGAAGGCGAGCACGAGACGGTTGCGCTGGCGGCGAGACCAACGGCGACGAGCCGTAACCAGCGGCTACCTGTCACTGTCACTGCCGGCAAGAATGCGTGCAGGCAGATCGTTGAAGTGAATCAGTTGCCGGATTTCTTCTACGTAATCGCCGCGGCGTTCGGAGTACTTGGCGAGCGCATCGACGAGGGCGAGCCCGGTGAGCGGCAGATCCGAATCGCGAAGCTGCTTGCGTTGCCGGCGGAATTCCTCATAGCCCCAATGCGTATTGAGGTTGCGGAGGTAGCTTTCGACCGAGTGGAGTGCCGAAGAAAAATCCTCGACCTCGTGGCTGCGGCCCTCGGCGCGCGCCGCAGGCACGAGCCCGCAACCCGGGTCGTAGCACCATTCGCCGAACAGGTTGTTGCC
>JASFSD010000208.1:0-5381 GCA_050114575.1 Gammaproteobacteria bacterium
GCTTCTGGCCGATCGCGACTTGCCGCTTTATCCGGATGCGGCGGAGCTCACCCTCGCCCACATTAGCCAGAGCGGCCGACGACACTTTCTGCGGCCCGATGCCGCCGAAGGATGGATTCGGATGCGAGAGGCAGCGGCAGAAGCAGACGTCACCCTCGTCATGGTCTCGGGCTTTCGAAGTTTCGATCGGCAACTCGAGCTGATCAAAGAAAAACTCGATGCAGGACATCGGATCGAAGACATTCTCGCGGTGATGGCCCCGCCCGGCTGCAGCGAGCACCACTCGGGACGGGCCGTCGACATCGGCACACCGGGATGCGCACCTCTGAGTGAGAGCTTCGAGGACACCCGCGCCTTCCAATGGCTGAGCGGCAACGCCGAGTCGCACGGATACCGGATGTCATACCCGAGAGGCAATCGCTTCGGCTACCTCTATGAGCCCTGGCACTGGCGCCATGAGTCTTGACGACGCACTCAGCTCGTCCGTTGCAGAGCAACAACGAGCCCGGAGCAGACCAGACAAACGGCCGTCAGAGTCATGAGCGGCACCAGAAAGCCGCCCGTGAAGTCGGCCAGAACCCCGGTCACGGTCGGACCGAGTACCCCGCCAACCTCGGCCGCCGTGTAGAAAAGGCCGCCGGCTGCGCCCATGACCCTGGCATCGACTTCGCGGGTCTCCATCAGCACGAACATGGAAATCGGAATCATCGCGCCACGCGCGATTCCCTGGAAGACGAGCCCCAACCCAAGCAGCGCGCCACTGGCCCAGGCAATGAGCACCGTCGCAGCGGCCGCAAGCATGACTGTGCCGAGCAACACGGGAAACCGTCGACCCCCGGTCGCGAATCGCGGCAGGGTCAGCGCCGCTGCCGTGCCGACGAGACTCGGAATGGAAGCCCAGAACCCGGCCTCGGCGGCGCCCATACCACCCGTTCGCAGGATCTCGGGCAGCCAGTTGTTGAGCGAATGATTGAAAATGAAGATCCCGACCGCGAGCAGCAGCACGATGCGCACAGTCGGCAGCCTCAATAGACCCGCAAAGATCTGAAACTGCGCGGTGAGGGTGCCGGCCGAAAGGTCCTTCGGATCGTGCACGCGCCCCGCCGGTCGGCTGCTGATGACGAACCAGATCACACCGGCCAGCGCCGCAAGGCCCGCGTACACCAGCAGAGTCGATCGCCAGTCGTGACCGGTCATCGGCATGATCACGGCGTTCGTCAATGCGAGCACACTGACCGCACCGATTGTCGGCCCGGTCGAGTAGATCCCGATGGCCAGACCTCGCTCCTGGCCCTCGAACCAGGACGCGATGAGCTTGGGTGCGCCAACGGACACCAGTGGCCCACCGACGCCAAAGAGCGCCACGGCCAAGAACAACATGAGGTAACCGTTGGCCAGAGATCTGAGCGACAGCGAGAGAACGATCACGGCAACAGCAGTCAATATCCCCGGCCGCACGCCGATCCGATCGAGCAAAGCGCCGGCGGGAATGGCCATCCCGACGTAGACGAGTGGCCATGCGCCCATCACGGTTCCCATCGCCGAGAGGCTCAGGCTCAGGTCTCTCGCAATCGGCTCTACGAGCGGCGCCGTCGAATACACGGCCATACCGAAGCAGGTATAGACGAACCAGACACCGAACAGCATCGCCCAGCGGTAAGGCGAAGGACTGGATTCACTCGTCACTCAGGACTCTCTCGGTCGATGCGTGCGGCGCATGCTAGCCAGAGTTTGCCGCGTCGTCGACCGGGCAGACGGCGGAGCGCATGCGCGCGGTCTCCAGTTGCGAACCGCTCCGGTTGCGGCCTCGTGCCGCGAAGTGCTTGGTTGACGCCCCATGCGAGGAGGCGTATGGTCCCCGCTCGGTTTTTCTATCGGGCTGCCATGAGACACAGATGATCTGGCACACACTCCACAACTCCGGCGCTCTCAACCCGCGCCCGCGCACCGCCTCGCTCGGACGATATCGACACCTCGGTACGGTCGTCCGTCTCGCGTGCTCCGGCGAATCGATGGATAGCGTCATTCCGAGCTCGCACGGAGGCAGAACGCCCTAGAAGCACCGCCACTTTCTCTTATCGACGGCCTTCCAGGGAGTTCAAACCGGAAGGCCGTTTTCGTTTCTGGGCAATGAGTTGCCAGACAAATCAGAGAAAGTAGATGAATAAACAGCTTCGACAGACCGATCTCGAGATCATTCGTCGCTACACGGATCAGCCGGCAAGGCTGCCGGCCGCATTGCGAGGCGAGATCGAATCCGCATGGAACGGCGACCCGGTCGAGCTTTATGCCATGGCCGATCTCGACCCTTCGATGCAGCTCGCAACGAGCTGGCTGTGCCTGGGGCCACGGCAGCTTGCCGTTGCCACGGCGAGCGAGGACCCGAGTGGCTGCGGCTATGAGCTCCGTTTCATCGACCGCGAGAAGATCGAGGCCGTTCGCGAACGGCAGGGGCTTTCGTGCAACGTGCTGAGCCTGCAGGGAGCACCGGATACGGCGGCGCTCGCCGAGTTACGGTTTACCCACCGGCAGCGGCTGCCGTTCGAGAACATCCGGTTCGTGGTCGAGGAAGCGATCAAGCAGAGGGCTATCCCGACCGGCGACGCCGATGCCGAATACGCGGACGGCCTGGCCAAGCCGATCCGGGAAGCGCAGGCACTCGTCGCCCGGCGCGAGATCGCCGTGCTGTGGCGGCTGCTCGGGTATCTGCGGCCCTATAGGCGTCGCGTGATCATTGGAATGGCGGCAGCCGCTGCCATCACGGTGCTGAGCCTGGTGCCGCCCTTGATCGCAGGCCGCCTGATCGACACCGTCGTCGGCCCTGTGCAATCGGGCGAGCTGGCTCTGGCCGATGCCAGCCGGATCGCGTGGCTCGCCGTCGCGGCGATGGCGCTGGTGCATCTGTTCAGGCAGCTGGGCGCCTGGATCCGTTTGCGCGTCATGTCCGTGCTCGGCGAGCTCGTTGCTCGCGATCTCAGGACCGAGCTCTACGAGCACCTGCAGCGACTGAGTCTCGCCTTCTTCTCACGCAAGAAGACAGGCAGCCTGATCACACGTGTCAGCGCGGACACCGACCGGCTCTGGGAGTTCCTGGCGCTCGGCATTATCGATGTGTCGCTGTCCATACTGCTGCTCATCGGCCTCGGCGCGATTCTGATCTATCTGGACTGGCGCCTCGGTCTCGTCATGGTTCTGCCGGTGCCGATCCTGTGTGTGGCGATCTATCTGCATGGCGAGCACCTGAAGGGCCTCTTTCTGCGTGCCTGGCGCAAGTGGTCGAATGTGACGGACGTTCTGTCCGACACGATTCCGGGCATGCGCGTCGTCAAGGCGTTCAACCAGGAGGATCGCGAGAAGGAGCGATTCGATCGCCGCAATCGTGCCGTGACGAACGAGTTCAACCGCATTCACCAGAGCTGGACGATGTTCTGGCCGAGCCTCATGTTCGCGATCCACGCGACAACCGTGCTCGTATGGGTGTTCGCCGTCCCCCGGCTGCTCGGAACGGACGGCGTGCCGACACTGTCGGCGGGAACCTTCGTCGCATTCCTGCTCTACATGACGATGTTCATCGCGCCGATCGAGATCATCGGGCAGATGACGCGCATCGCCAACCGGGCAACCAGCTCGGCGCACCGCGTGTTCGAAGTGCTCGACACAGAACCCGAAGTTGTCGACCAGCCCGAACCGAGGCAGATCGACCTGAGGGGTCATGTCCGATTCGACAACGTGACCTTCGGCTACGACGGCGTACGTCAGGTGATTCGTGGAGTCAGCTTCGAAATCGAGCCCGGCGAGATGATCGGCCTGGTCGGCCCGTCCGGAGGCGGCAAGAGCACGCTGACGAACCTGCTGGCGCGGTTCTTCGACGTAACGGGAGGACGGATCACGGTCGACGGGATCGACCTGCGTGAGCTCGACAGCGGCCACTACAGGCAACAGCTCGGCATGGTTCTGCAGGACCCTTACCTGTTCTTCGGAACGGTCGCCGAAAACATCCGTTATGGCCTGCCCGAGGCGAGCGAGGCGCAGATCATCGCGGCGGCTAAAGCCGCCAATGCGCACGACTTCGTCTGTCGGCTCGACCACGGTTACGACACCCTGGTCGGCGAGCGCGGCCACACTTTGTCCGGCGGTGAGCGGCAACGGATCTCGATTGCGCGCGCGATTCTTCGGGACCCGAAGCTGCTGATCCTGGACGAGGCGACGTCGAGCGTCGACACGGAAACGGAACGCCGGATTCAGGAAGCGCTGAATCGGCTGACCGCCGGGCGAACAGTCATTGCGATTGCGCACCGACTCTCGACCCTGCACCGCGCCGACCGGATCTTTGTCGTCAAAGACGGCCGAATACGGGAACAGGGAACGCATGCAGACCTGCTGGCCGATGCGGACAGCCTGTACAAGCGTCTCTATGAGCTGCAGCGCGACCTCGCTCATGGAATCTGATTCGAGGAGACTGACGATGGATCAACTGGCATTCGAAGAAACTCGCGAGCCGCTGCTCGAGCGGCGCCGCGACGGGCAGCTCTGGCTGACGCTCGAAGGTGCGGCGCGCGTGGTTCGAGTTGCGCGCTGCTTTCCGTGGTCGGCGCGCGCGCGGTTCATTTCCCTGCGCGACGAGAACCGGCGCGAAGTCTGCCTGATCGAGGATCCGGCGACGCTCGATCCCGCATCGCGTGAGACACTCGAAGAGGCACTGATCGAGGCGGATTTCGTGCTCGAGATCGAGCGCATCGAGGATATCGACGAGGAGATCGAGATCCGCTGCTGGGTCGTCGAAACGAGTCAGGGACCGAGGAAGTTCCAGACCCGCCGCGACGAGTGGCCGAGGGTCGTTCCCGGCGGCGGCGTGCTGGTCCGCGACGTCGCGGGGGACCTGTATTACATCAGGCGGCCGAAGTCGCTCGACGCCAGGAGCCGGGACCTGCTCGAGGTGTTCGTCGACTGACGGATTCTGGCGCGGCGGGACGGGGCTTTCTGCTAGACTCGCACCCATGAAACGGTTCCTCGGAATCAGCGTGGCGTTGTTGCTCGTCTCGGGCCTGGCCGCCGCCCAATTCCGTGGCGGCGGCGGGGGCTTTCGGCAGCAGAACCCGAGCCCGCTGCCCGCGTACCCGGAAGCCGAGTTCCATTTCGCCCGTCTGGCGTATAACTCCGGGGGGCGCTGCGCCGGTTCGCGCGGCTACTGCAACCCGATGTGGTCGATCGATTACCCGCACGCGGAGGCACACTTCCTGCCCGCGCTCGAGCGTTTCACGCGCATCGAAGCTGCGGACGACAGCGCGCATATTCAGCTGACCGATGAAGAGTTGTTCGATTACCCGTGGCTGTTCATTCAGCAGCTCGCTCAGGGAGGCTGGAATCCCAGCGATCTCGAG
>JASFSD010000209.1:0-5369 GCA_050114575.1 Gammaproteobacteria bacterium
CGCGTTCGATGGCCCGACGGACGCCGATCTGGAGCAGCACTTTTACGAGCATGCCTGGTCCAGGCCGGTCCTGTTCCCGGGTGTCGTGGAAAGCCTCGAGCTTATTCGTGCGCGAGGACTCCCGATCGGTGTCGTTACCAATGGCAGGGAAATTTCCCAGTCTGCCAAGATCCGGAACAGCGCCGTGAGCGGACTTGTCGACACCTGTGTTATCTCCGAGTCGTTCGGCGTCAGGAAGCCCAGAGCGGCTATCTTCGAGCATGCGGCAGAAACCCTGGGAATCGACCCTGGCGCGAGCTGGCATGTGGGGGATGATCCGGTTGCGGACGTCGTCGGCGCTTCGAGCGCGGGGTTCAGGACCGCGTGGCTCGAACGCCACCTGCCTTGGCCGGAAGAGCATCGCCGATGCTACGATCTGCGAGCATCGCAGATATCCGAGGTTGTCGATGAGCTGGTTGCCGCCTGAGTTGGTGGCTCCTATAGATACGCGTTCTGGCGCGTCCGACTGAGAAAATGTGTTGGCACGAATCGTAGCGCTGTCGGGGCTCGCCCTCTGGCTGGCCGTCTGTTTCATCGTCGCGGCGATTGGCGCCTTCGCCTCCGTGCAGGCCGGCACTTTCTACGCTGGTCTGGTTCGGCCCGACTGGGCCCCGCCGGCGACTGTATTCGGGCCGGTCTGGACCTTACTGTACGCAATGATGGCGGTAGCCGCCTGGCTGGTCTGGGAGCGTCGCGATACTCGCCTCGCGAGAACGGGACTCGCGCTCTTCGTGGCTCAATTGATCTTGAACGCACTCTGGAGCTGGCTTTTCTTCGGCTGGAGCCAGGGCGCGTTGTCGTTCCTCGATATCGTTCTCCTGTGGGCGCTGATTGTTGCAACGCTGGTTTGTTTCTGGCGAATCAGACCTTTGGCCGGATTGTTGCTCTTGCCGTATCTCGCCTGGGTGACTTTCGCGTCGGCCTTGAACTATCAGATATGGCAGCTGAATCCGTCGATTCTGGCATAGTCGTGCAATCAACCTGACGCACTCCGAAGCGCCGCCATGAAAGCAGAAGCTCGTTTCAGAATCGTTGTGGTGGAGCCTCTGACAGGCGTCACCTATGCCGTACAGAACGGCAGGTCCGATTTTCTTCTTCCCGCTCGAAGCACAGCAAGCGAGCTCGTCTTCGAGTTTCCTCTGACCGTCGCCGATATCGATGCGGATCCACCGCGGCTGATTGGCAGGTTCGCGCAGGGACCGGCGAAGAAGCGCTTTGTCTACGTCAATTCGGGTACGGCCGCCGGCCCCGCGTGTGCATCGGTTCCTCTGCTGTCGAGCTGGGCAGTTCGCAGCGCGGACGATGCTGTTTCATGAATCCAGCACAGGTTTCACCGAGGCATGTGCGGACGGTCGTGAGCATCGATCTCGACGGAAACGAGATCTTCGTCTGGCTATCCGAAAGTGAGCGGGCATCTCATGGAGACTCACAAGACTTCGAGCGCTAAAGCAGACACCCGTCAGCTCGTTGCCGGCTGGTTTCTCACTCTCTCGTATGTCATCGGCTCGCCGGTGACGGCGCTGCCGGCCTTTGCTTACGCCGCGCTTCAGGTCTGGTACGGTATTCGGGTCTATCGGCAAAACTGCGGCAACCCGCACTTCTGAAAGAGAATATGCCCCGCAAGCTGAAAAGGGCCATCAACCGGCAATCGGCGATCCGGGAATCGCGGGATCTCGCGTGGATCCTGTTCGTGGTCATGCTCGCGGTCGTCTATGTCGCCGTCAATACCGTGCTCCAGTCCATCGAGCTGGCCGGCACGGCTTTGACCGCGGGCGTCATCGTTGGCGCCGTCGTTGGTCTGGTGGCCGGGGGGGTAGCGTGGCACGTCATGTGTGAGGCGCTTCGGCTCGGCAGGCTGATGAAGGATCTGGACCAGATCATGCGCCTGGAGGATTCTTCGAGTCTGGTCAGCGGCGTCCGCTGGTCCCGTTTGAACCCGTTCAGCTGGTGGAGAGACTAGACGGGGCGGGGCGCGCGTCAGTGTTGTAATGATCGGGGAAGTCGGGGCGCATGGTCCGGCAGCAGGAGGTGACACGAGTGGCAGGTGTGACATCGGTGCGCAAATGGAATCGGGGGGTCTTGTTTCCGGCGCTTTGCTTCGCCGCGCTGCTGCTCGCAAGCTGCGCCACTCAACCGCCGCCGCCCGGCAATAATCCACCGGGGTTTCTCATGGGCCTGCTGCACGGTTTCCTGATTCTGTTCGGGTTCATCGGCAGTCTCTTCACCGACTACCGAATCTATGCGTATCCGAATTCCGGTGGTTGGTACGACTTCGGGTTTCTCCTGGGTGCGATGGCCTTCCTCGGCGGCGGCGGGGCGGGCTCTCGTAAGGGCTCGTCGTAGCCGACGGCCGGGGCAGTACCGAGGTGCATCCGAATCTCGTCAGGCGAGCCGCAGCGACTGTGATCGATCTCGCCGCGGTGTTCTGGGCGGCAAGCGTCATCATTCGGCAGCCGCTCATCCCCGAACCGGAGCGGGCGACGCCTGGCCCGAGGGAGGCCGGCGCGCGCTTCACGACCTGCAGGCCGGCACGATGGTCGTGAACGCCGCGGCGGTGGACGAATGAACAATGGCCCGGGCACCTATGTTCTTGTTCTGCACAGTCGCGCGAACGTCGACATAGAGGTCGGGCACTGGGGCCGCCTGCGTGTCGAGCCCGGCTACTACGCCTACGTCGGCAGCGCTTTCGGGCCGGGCGGTCTGCGGGCCCGCCTTGCTCGCCACTTTCGTCGCGAGAAGAAGAACCACTGGCATGTCGACTATCTGCGCGAAGTGACAGAGCCCGTCGCTGCATGGTGTCTCCACGCATCGGTACGACTGGAGCACCGGTGGGCAAAGGCCCTGGGGCGACGCCAGGGAATTGCCTGTATCGCGGGTTTCGGCAGCTCCGATTGCTGCTGTGACGGCCATCTGTTTGCGATGCTTCGTGGGCACAATGCCGCAGCAATTCATCATGTCCTTGCCGAGGCGTGCCCGGAAGGGAGCCTGAATGACGTCACCCACTGAAGGCGAGTCGAAGGCGCTGAATCACGCAGTGATCGGGACGGCAGGCAGTGTCATTCTGCTGCTGATCGGCGCAGTTATCGTATTCAGCATACCGGGGGAGGATCCCCCGGCGGGCTGACATGGCGACAAATCCGAGTTTCATCGAACACGTTCTGGAGCAGTCGGGCCTCGAGGGTCGGCTGGTCGGCCGCAAGATGTTCGGCGAGTATGGTTTCCATCTCGATGGGAAATTCGTGGCGCTCGCCTGTAACAACAGCCTTTTCGTCAAGGCCAGTGATGCAATCGAGAATCTGGGCCTGAGTCTGCCGACCAGGGCGCCGTATCGTGGAGCCAAGCCATACCCCGTGGCCGATGAGCTGCTCGATGATCCGGATCTGCTGCATCGCCTCCTTGTCGCGACGGCCGAACTTCTACCGGAGCCGAAGCCTGGAAAAAGGAAAAAGCGTTGATGTACGTCAATACCTACATTCTTGCCGTTCCCGAAGATAAGAAGGACGACTACATCCGAATTGCGGAAAAGGTCGCAGAAATCGCCAAGGACTTCGGCGCGCTTGAAATATTCGAGAACTGGGAGCTCGAGGTCCCTGACGGCAAGCTCACGGACTACCGCAAGGCCGTACAGGCGAAGCCGGGGGAAAAAATCGTCCTGGCCTGGATCATCTGGCCCGACCGCGAGACGGGCGCCAGAGCGCACAAGGGCATGTTCGGCGATCCGCGCATGGCGGAACTCGGCGAGATGCCGTTCGATGGCAAGCGCATGATCCTCGGTGGTTTCGAGCCCGTCCTTTCCTTCCGCAAGGACTGATTTCGAGACAGCAAACCATGACCGCGGGGTTGCGGCCGGTCGAGCTCGGGCGATGCCGCCGAAGATTGCGGTGAATTCGACCGTTGCGCTAGGCTGAGTATTCCTACCGTTACTCTGGAGCCGAGCGATGCGGACCTTCCTCGCCCTGGTTGGATGGCTCATCCTGTTTGTGCTGTGCTGGCCGTTGGCACTCCTTGCGCTCGTGCTTTGGCCGGTCGTGTGGGTAATCAGCCTTCCGTTCCGGCTGGTCGGGATCGCATTCGACGCCGTTTTCGCTTTGCTTGCGGCCGTGCTGTTTCTTCCCGCGCGGATTCTCGGGTACCGCCGCCGGCGCACGCGGACGATCCGGGTGTGACATGAGCTCAGGTAGGCCGGCTGTGACTGTCGACGCGGCCTCGAATGCCCTGGCGCCAAGCGGGGGAGCCCGTTGAGTGCGGCTGCCGATAAGAACGTGACGCACGTGGGCGGTTGCCACTGCCGCGGGGTTTCGTTCGAAGTCGAGGCGCCGGCCGAGATCGAGGCATACGAGTGCAACTGCTCGGTTTGCCGCATGACGGCCTATCTACATTTTTTCGTTTCCGCTCCCCGGTTCCGGCTGCTCAGCGGTGAGCAGGATCTGATTTCGTATCGGTTCAATACCGGCACGGCAAAGCATCTGTTTTGCGGTACCTGCGGGATCAAGTCCTTTTACGTTCCGCGATCGCATCCGGACGGCTTCAGCATCAACGTCCGCTGCCTCGATCCCGAGACCATTTCCGCAGTTTCCGTTACGCCGTTCGACGGAGCCAACTGGGAGCGGAACATCCAGGAGTTGCCGCCCGTTTGAGCATCGCGCGGTGAGCATCGGATGAAGCCGGCCATACTCTTCGATCTCGGCAATACCCTGGCGGCCTATTATCGCGCCCGCGACTTCATGCCAATCCTCGAAGAGTCGGTCGGCTCTGTGCTGGCAGAGCTCGAGGCGCGCGAGCTGACGACCGTTTCGCTGGATGCAGCGATCGAGTCGGCAGCGGCCGAGAATCGAGAGTCGTCGGAGTTCCGGGTGACGCCACTCGGTCAGAGGCTGGAGCGCATTTTTCGGGTTTCCCTTGCCGATGATGCGTCGCTCGAGTCCGCATTGTGCGCGCGGTTTCTGGAGCCGATTTTTCGCGTGGCCAGGCTCTACGAAGAGACGTTGTCGGTACTCGAAACGCTGCGGCGGGAGGGTTATCCGACCGGCATCGTCTCGAACACGCCGTGGGGGAGCCCGCCTGAGCCGTGGCGCGAGGAGATCGCCCGACTCGGGCTTGGCGCAAGGGTCGATGCGGCCGTTTTCTGTGGCGATGTCGGCTGGCGCAAACCGGATCGGCGCATCTTCCAGCGGGCAGCAGAAGCGGTTGGCCGGGAGCCGGCGCAGTGCGTCTTTGTCGGCGACGACCTGGAATGGGATATTGCCGGTAGCGAGTCGGCGGGAATGCGCCCGGTGCTCATCGATCGCGAGGGACGGCATCCGGACTTTTACGGCGAGCGGCTCCAATCC
>JASFSD010000210.1:0-5368 GCA_050114575.1 Gammaproteobacteria bacterium
GCAGCTCAGGACCAAAGTCCCGAGCGTCAGGAAGACTCCCGTGATCCGGTGGATGATTGAGAGGGTGTTGGTAACGCCCCAGCGATAAATCAGAAACGGTGAGAGTGGTCGCTCAGGCGCATCCATTATCGATCCAATCCGTCTGCCCCGCACGGGATCGCCCGCAAGCTCTCACACTCACGATACCTCCCGCGCCCTGTGTCAATTCAGAAGTCGATGCAGCGACCGGCACGTTCCCAGTCGCCATAGCGCGTTGGCTCTGGCCCCTTCGGACCCCCGATTTCCCGAGCCCCGGCTTTGGGATCGGTCTTCCTGGAAGGTTCCGGCCTGGGCTTCGGCCTCACTTGTTCGCGCTCATCGCTCATAGTTAAAGTGTGCCAGAAAGCCCTTTCCTTCGCACCACTAAAGAGACAGTCGATGACGGATGTTCGCCACAGCCTGCGCCGGGAGCTCGCCCTCGTGCGGGTAGCGGGCAGCGATGCGCGCCAGTTCCTGCATGCACAGACGACCCAGGACATCGACAGGCTCGGGCTGAACGAGACGCGTTTCGCTGCCTGGCTTTCACCCAAGGGCCGGGTGCAGGCGCTGTTCGACGTCGTTCCGGCCGGCGATTCGTTCTGGCTGATCACGCCGGCAGACAACGCGGACTGGCTGACTGAGCGACTTCGACTCTTCGTCCTGCGCGCGGACGTCCAGCTCGAGGTTGTCGCGGAGCCCGTCGTCCACTCGCTGACGGGCAACACGCGTGCATGGCTCCACGATCGTGCGATCGACCTCGGCGTCGGCGGTGTCGTGCACCGCGACGGCTTACTGTGGATTCGAATCGGCGAGGCCATCGTCGACGCGATCGGCCCGAGCGAGCAGCTCGCAGAGCTCTTTGCCGACATCCCCGCAGCCGACAGCGACGTTGCCATCGGGCAGGAAATTGCCGCCGGCAGACCCGCCCTGCCTGCCGCACTCCGCGACCGCTATATCCCGCAGATGCTGAACCTGGACCTGCTCGACGCGATCTCGTTTACCAAGGGCTGTTACCCCGGCCAGGAAATCGTTGCCCGAACCGAAAACCTCGGCCAGGTCAAGCGACGTATGTACCGCTTCGGTGTCGCCGACGGCGTGAAGCCGGTGCCGGGCGACGCGATCGTCGACGACGCTGCGCGCACCGCCGGCGAAGTCGTTCGCTCGATCACTCGAGATGGCGGGTTCGAGCTGCTGGCTGTGATTCAGATCGATGCGGCCGGACGACGTCTTGAGCTCGCCTCGGACGGGCGCGCCCTAGAGCAACTGCCGCTCGAATCAGAGGGCTGAGCTCAAGCGACAGCGGCTGCAGACTGCTCGAGCTTCGCGACATTTGAGCCGCAGCTGCTCGAGCGACGCGCTATTTGAGCTGCGGAAACAGCAGCACGTCGCGAATCGAGGCTGAGTCCGTCAGCAGCATGGCCAGCCGGTCGATACCGAGACCGGCCCCGGCCGTCGGCGGCAACCCGTACTCCAGTGCCGTAATGTAGTCCTCGTCGAAGCGCATGGCCTCGTGGTCGCCGTCCTCGATCGCGCTGACCTGAGCATGAAACCGCTCCGCCTGATCTTCCGGGTCGTTGAGCTCGCTGAACCCGTTCGCCATCTCCCTGCCGCAGACGAACAGCTCGAAACGATCGGTGAGGTAAGGGTCCTCGTCATTGCGCCTCGCAAGCGGCGACACCTCGGCCGGATACTGGGTGACGAAGGTCGGGTTTCTGAGCGTCTCTTCGACACCTTTCTCGAACAGCTCGAACTGCATCTTGCCGGGCCCGGCCTGCTTCGGCAGGACGATGCCTTCTGCCTGGCAGAGCTTTTCGAGCACGCCGGGATCGCGCAGCGAGTCCGCGGCCAGCGACGGGTACGCCGCCAGCAGGCTGTCCTCGAGCCGGATCCTGGCGAACGGAGAGCCGAGATCGACCGTCTCGCCCTGATAGGTGATCGTCGTCGAATCGCAGATCGAGCGGGCCGCCTCGCGCAGCAGATTCTCCGACAGATCCATGAGGTCCTCGCATTGAGCGTAGGCCTGATAGAGCTCGAGTATCGTGAACTCGGGGTTGTGTCGGGTAGAGAGCCCTTCGTTGCGAAATGCCCGATTGAGCTCGAACACGCGCTCGATTCCGCCAATCACGAGGCGCTTCAGGTAGAGCTCGGGGGCGATCCTGAGATACAGGGTCTTGTCGAGCGCATGGTGAAACGTCTCGAACGGCCGCGCCGTCGCCCCGCCCGGTATCGGATGCATCATCGGTGTTTCGACTTCGACGTAATCGAGCGAGTCGAGATAGCCGCGCACGAATTTGATCAGCTGGCTGCGGCGGGCGAAAACCTCGCGCGTCTCCTCGCTCATGATCAGATCGAGATAGCGCCGCCTGAGCTTGAGCTCGTGGTCGGTGATGCCGTGCCACTTCTCGGGCAGCGGCCGGAGCGACTTGACCAGCAGGTCGAGCTTCTCGACCGCGACGGACAGCTCGCCGGTTTTGGTTTTCATCAGGGTCCCGGAGGCGCCGACGATGTCGCCGAGATCCCAGTGCTTGAAACGGTTGTACAAATCGGTGCCGACGGCATCGCGCTGCAGGAACAGCTGGATCTGTCCCGACCGGTCCTGGAGCTTGACGAAGCTCGACTTGCCCATGACCCGCTTGGCCATCATCCGGCCGGCCACAGAGACGCGAACGGCCTCCTCGGCCAGCGTCTCCGGACTGTGCGCAGCGTACGCCGCGTGCAACGATCCGGCGATCGCATCGCGCCGAAAATCGTTCGGAAAAGCGTGGCCCGTTTCCCTGAGCTGATCGAGCTTCTTGCGCCTTTCGGCGATCAGCTTGTTTTCGCTGCCGGCATCAGACGTCATGCGCTAGAGCCCCTGCTTCAGGCTTTCTTCGAGAAAACTGTCGATATCGCCGTCGAGGACGGTCTGCGGCTGGCTCGACTCGATTCCGGTCCGCAAATCCTTGACCCGCGATTGATCGAGCACATAGGAACGGATCTGGCTGCCCCAGCCGATATCGGCCTTGCTGTCCTCGAGCAGATCCGCCTGCTCGCGCCGCTTCTGCTGCTCGACCTCGTAGAGTCGCGCTCGCAGCTGCGACATCGCGGTCGCCTTGTTTTTGTGCTGCGACCGATCGTTCTGGCACTGCACGACGATGCCGGTCGGCAGATGCGTGATGCGCACGGCCGATTCGGTCTTGTTGACGTGCTGTCCTCCGGCGCCGCTCGCCCTGTAGACGTCGATCCGGAGATCCGCCGGGTTGATCTCGACGTCGATGTCGTCCTCGACCTCGGGTGCGACGAACACGGCAGCAAACGAAGTGTGCCGACGATTACCCGAGTCGAACGGCGACTTTCTGACCAGGCGGTGGACGCCCGTCTCGGTCCTGAGCCAGCCGTAGGCAAACTCGCCGCGCAGGTGCAGCGCCGCGCTCTTGATGCCCGCGACCTCGCCCGGCGAAACCTCGAGCACCTCGACGTCCATCTCGTGACGCTCGGCCCAGCGCAGATACATTCTGAGCAGCATCTCTGCCCAGTCCTGCGCTTCCGTGCCGCCGGACCCGGCCTGGATGTCGAGAAACGCGTTGTTCTGATCGAGCTCACCCGCAAACATGCGGCGAAACTCGAGTTTCGCCACCGACGTTTCCGCGGTATCGAGATCACGGGCGATTTCATCGAGCAACTGCGTGTCGTCTTCGCTGGACGCAAGCTCGAACAGCTCGCGCGTATCGACCAGGGAGCGCTCGAGCGTGGCAATGGTGTCGACGACTTCCTTGAGCGAGGCGCGTTCCCTGCCTAGATCCTGAGCCCGCTCGGGATTCGACCAGACATCCGGATCTTCGAGCTCGCGCTCGATCTCCTCGAGCCTCTCACGCTTGATGTCGAAGTCAAAGATACCCCCTAAGCGCGGCAACGCGCCCGCTGAGGTCGCCGATGGCAGTGTCGATCTGATTCGTTTCCATTGCAGTCGAGGTCGTCAGGAAGCGCGCAGTCTAGTGCAGTCAGCCACCCGCTGCTAGTTCCCGGGCGCGGCGCTGCCGGGACACAGGGGGTGTGGTCGATGGCTCAGACAGTCCTCGCTTCGCTGCGGAACTCGCCCTCGACCACACCCCCTGTATCCCGGCGTCTTCGGTGTGTTCGACTATATACCGGCCTCTTCGATGAACTCGACAATCAGTTCTACGCGCTCGTCGGCAAAGTAGTCGTTGACCGACAACCGGTAAGCAACCCGCCGCACGTCGCCGACCGGCCAGTCGGCATCAGCCTGATGAAACGCAATCGCGCTGACCGTCCTGCCGCCGGCCTCGGGCTGCAAACTGAGCTTCAGGTGCGCGTCCTTGAGCGTGCGTTTTTCGAGCAGTGCGAATCGATCGTCGAAGCAGGGCTCCGGGAACCCCTGCCCCCAGGGCAGCGCGTCGCGCAACAGCTTCGCGACTCCGAGATTCAGATGCTCGGGCTCGAGCCCGCCATCGCTCAGTATTTTCTTGTGCAGCGTCTCGGCATCGATTCTGTCCGCCGCGACGCCGAGCACCGCCGCCGCGAAGCGGTCGAAGGCCGCAGGGTCGAGCGTCAGACCGGCCGCCATCGCATGCCCGCCGAAACGTGCGATCAGGTCCGGATGCCGGGCATCGACCTCGGCCAGGGCATCCCGCAGGTGAAACCCCGGAATCGACCGGCCCGAGCCCTTGAGATCACCGTTATCCGTTGTGGCGAACGCAAAACAGGGCCGATGAAACCGTTCCTTGACGCGCGAGGCGACGAGCCCGACCAATCCCTCGTGCCAGCCATCGCGCCTGAGGCAAATGACCGGAGGCAGGTCGCTGTCGGCGAGCGTGAGATCGTCGACGATACGCATGGCTTCGGCCTTCATCTCGGCCTCGATGCTCTGCCGATCACGGTTCAGGCCATCGAGAGCTTCGGCCAGCGACCTCGCGTCCGCCTGAGACTCCGTGATCAGGCAGCGGACGCCGACCGACATGTCGTCGAGTCGTCCGGCCGCGTTCAAGCGGGGACCGATGCGGTATCCGAGCGTGGCGGTCGTCACCGTCTCCGGTGCCGAGGCAGCAACCTCGAGCAGCGCCCGGATACCGGGCCGGCACCGGCCCGCCCGGATTCGTTTGAGTCCCTGGTCGACGAGGATGCGGTTGGCCTGATCGAGCCTGACCAGGTCGGCGACCGTGCCGAGCGCCACGATATCGAGGTATTTCGACACCACCGACGGCGATCCGAGCGCCTTGCCGAGCGCCGCGAGCAGATAGAAGGCGACGCCGACGCCGGCCAGCGACTTGCACGGAAACGAAGTCCGCGCCATGTTCGGGTTGACGATGGCCGTAGCGTCGGGCAGCTCGTCTGGCGGCAGGTGATGGTCGGT
>JASFSD010000211.1:0-5351 GCA_050114575.1 Gammaproteobacteria bacterium
CATTGCCTGGATCGCCTCGTCGGCGAGGGGCGCGCGGCCGAGGTTCGTGTGAATCACGATACCGGTGGCGTTGATAACGGGCTTGAGGCTGCTCTCGCGCCGCTTGAGCAAATCCGCGCGCAGAATATTCGTGTACGCCTCGCTCGCAAGCTCGGGCAATTCTCCGCGGCCGTTTCGAAGGCTGCCGCGCAGATGCGCGAGATGGCTGCGCATGACCTCGACGACCTCGGCACGGGAATACTCCGCGCAGAGCGTCTCGCCCTGTTCGCTCGAAACCCAGGCATCGATGCCGGGAAGCTGTCTCAGTAGTTCACTTGCCATGTCGAAAGGACAGTTGGTGCTCATTCATTCTAGCGCGGTCGCCCCCCGGGCTTTCCCTGCGCACACCGGAGCCGGTAATCTTGCGCGCTCGGAAATCACGAGAGACCAGAGATTTGAGCAGCGATTTCGACATCGTGGTCGTCGGCGGCGGCATTGCGGGACTATCGGCGGGGCTCGCGGCCGCTCGCCTCGGCCGGTCGACGCTCGTCCTGACCGGCGAGGTGCTGGGCGGCCACCTGCTGAATATCGACAAGATCGACGGCTTTCCAGGCTTCGCCGAAGGTGTTCCGGGATACGACCTTTGCCCGATCGCCCAGGAGCAGGCGATGGAGGCCGGCGCCGAGTTCCAGATGACGAGCCTGAGCTCGCTCGAGCCTGCCGGCGATGCATGGGCGCTCGAATCCGGTGACACGAGCTACTCGGCGCGCAGCGTGATCCTGGCAACGGGAACACGCCTGCTCGAGCTCGACGTGCCTGGAGAATCCCTGCTCCGCGGCAAAGGCGTCAGCCAGTGCGCGAGCTGCGACGCGCCGCTGCTCAGGGATCGCGATGTCGTCGTCGCAGGTGGCGGTGACTCGGCGCTGCAGGAGGCGCTGACCCTGGCCGAGCATTGCGCTGCCGTCACCATCGTCCACCACGGCGAGGCCTATTCGGCTCAGGCTGCGTACCGGAAACTGATCGAAGCCAATGCCAAGGTCACGGCAATACGCAACGCCGAGATAACCGAGATTCTCGGCGAGGACGCCGTCGAGGGCGCAAGCGTCTCGCATATCGACTCGGGCGAGACGAGCTCGCTCTCCTGCGCGGCCGTCTTCGTCTTCATCGGCTTGCAACCGAATACAGGATTCATCGAAGATGACTCCATGCTCGATGGCGACCGCAGAATCATCACGGATACCGAGATGCGCACGACCCACAAAGGGCTTCTGGCTGCCGGCACCGTGCGCGCAGCGGGCACGGGCCGCGCAGTGGCCGCGGCAGGCGACGGCGCCAGCGCCGCACTGAGCGCAGACCGCTATCTCTCGACGGGAGAGTGGCAGGCGAACGGCTGACGCGAGCGTCACTGAAGCCGTCGTCGCCAGCAAGGGTTACGGGTATGGCAGGCAAGATCACGGTTCACGATCCACGCGGATACCCGCCCGAGGTCGTCGGCAAGCAACTGGCACCGCGGCTTCAGAGTCTCGACGGCAAAGTCGTGTTCCTCGTCGACTGCCTGTTCGACAATTCCGACGTATTCATGGATCAGCTGCAACGCTGGTATGCCGAGCACCTGCCGAACGTGCAGACCCGGATCATCAAACCGCGGGAAAGCTGGGGCGACGACGCCGTCATGCGAGATGCGGTCGTCAAGGAGGGTGACGCCGCCATACTCGGCGTCGGCTTGTGAAGCACCTGTAGCCCGACGGTCGTCGGGCTCGCGCTGGCCCTGGAGCAGCAGGGCATTCCCACCGTTTCGGTGCACACGCACGTGTTCGCCCGCCTCGTCCGCTCGGTGACACGGGCCGCCGGCATGCCGACCGCCCGTCAGGCTTTCGTGCCGCAGCCCATCGTGGATCAGAGCGCCGAGCAACTGCGCGCTTATATAGAAGGTATCGACCCGATCAGCAGGCGTCCGTTCGCGCAGGAGCTCATCGAGGGCCTGTCGGCCCCGCTGACCGAGGCAGACCGCAAGGGCACGAGCTTCGAGCGCTCGACGCCCCGGCTGCTCGAGCCGGATAGCGAGGACAACCTCAGGCGGCAATTCGATGACAATCGCTGGACCGACAATCTGCCGATCATGCTCCCCACCGAGGAACGCGTCGCCCGCATGCTCGAAGGCACGAGCCATGCGCCCGACGAGGTCGTCGGCAAGATTGCGCCGACTCATTTTCGCGAAGCCTGGGAGTTCACGGTCGAAAAGGTCGCCGTCAATGCCGTGATGGCCGGCGCGCGGCCCGAGTACCTGCCCGTCATTCTGGCGCTCATGGCTTCCGGGCAATCGGCGCGCTCGAGCAGCACCAATTCCTTCGCCACGATCTCTGTCATCAACGGGCCGATCCGTGACGAGATCTGCATGGGCGACGGAATCGGCGCCCTCGGCCCCTACAACCATGCGAACGCGACGATTGGCCGCGCCTACAGCCTCGCCTCGATCAACCTCCAGGGCGGCTCGGTGCCCGGCGATACCTACATGGGCACGCTCGGCAACTGGTACAACTACAGCTCGGTGTTCCCGGAAGCCGAAGACCGCAGCCCCTGGCTGCCCCTGCACGTTCAGCACGGATTCCGCGCCGAAGAAAGCGTTGCCACGGTTTTCTTCGGCGGCTGGTACACGTTGGCCGGCTACGGCCCGCGTGAGACCTGGCAGGACAAGCTCAAAAAATCATTCGCAGCCGCCGAGCCGTATCTTCCGCCGGTTTTCGTCATGGACCCGATCGTCGCGCGAGGCTTCGTCGAACTCGGCTACGACGGCAAGGACGAGCTCATCGAGTGGTGCGCCCGCAACGCGCGCCTGACTGCGCACGAATACTGGGACAACCAGTGGACTCAGTCGGTGCTCAAGGCCCGGGCTGTCGCCGGCATCGAGCCTTACGCATCCCGGCTGGCTGCGGATCCCGATGAGCTCATCGAAATCTTCACCGAAGACGAGATCAAGATCGTCGTTGCCGGCGGCGAGACGCAGGGTGCGTGGAAGATCTTCGGCGGCGTCCACCGGCCCGGTTACTCGAGCCCGATCGACGTCTGGCGGTGATGGCCGAGCTCAGCGGAACGATCATCGGGCGTGATATTTCGTTGACAAACACGGTCGCATTGCCTATACGAACTAAGTGGCTCGTCAGTTTCGAGCGGGATCACGACAGGGCGCATCCTGCTTGGCAGCCCACAGCGGAGTAGCGAAATCATGAGATCAACCGGCTTTGATTCACCCAAACTCGCACTGGTTGCGCTGGCTTCTACGCTGCTCGCCGGTACCGCTGCCGCTCAGGATCTCGAACCTTCCGAAATCGACGTGGCCGAGCTCGGCCCACAGGTCGGCGACGTAGTCCCCGATTTCCGCCTGCCCGATCAGTACGGGGAATACTGGACCAGGGAATCGATCATGGGCCCGAGGGGCGCCATGCTCGTATTCGTGCGTTCAGCCGATTGGTGACCATACTGTAAGACTCAGCTCGTCGAGCTGCAGAGCCAAGCGGAATCGCTTCGCGAGCGAGGTTACGGTATTGCCGTGATCAGTTACGATCCCCGCGACGCCACGCGTCGGTTTTCCGAGCAGAACGACATTTCGTTTCCATTGCTCTCGGATGTCGGCTCGGAGACGATCCGACGCTACGGCATCCTGAATCCCGTGCCCGAGTGGGCGTTCGGCGAGAACGCCGACGACCCGGCCATCCAGGCCGACATCGCAACCTTCGTCTCGGTCGTGAACCCGAGCGAAAACATGATCGGGATGGCCTTTCCCGGTACCTTCATGCTCGACCGGGACGGCCGCGTGACCTCTCGTTATTTCGAGAATTCATACATCGAGCGCAATACCGTATCGAGCATCGTCGTCCGCCTGGGTGAGGCCGAGGTGCCGGTGCGTGCGGCTCAGCTCTCGATGCCGCAACTCAGGCTGACGACCTACGCGAGCGAACCGACGATTGCCCCGGGCAACCGGTTTGCGCTGGTATTCGAGATCGAGCCGAACGAAGGCATGCACGTTTACGCTCCCGGTGCGAGCGATTACCGCGCAGTCGCCGTGGAAATCGATTCGGAGGCCGACCTTCTGGTGCTGCCGATGACCTACCCTGCCTCCACGGACTACTACTTCGAGCCTTTCGACGAGACAGTCCCGGTTTACATCGAGCCGTTCGAGCTGGTTCAGGAAGTCATTCTCGACGGATCGCTCGAGTCTCAGGCGGCCCTCCGCGGGCAGGAGAGCATCACGGTCAATGGAACGTTCGAGTATCAGGCCTGCTCCGACGAGATCTGCTATCCGCCGGAAGCACTGGAACTCAGCTGGACGCTCCCGCTGCGCTCGCTCGTGTTTCGCTAGAGCAAAGCCAGGATTGCCTGCTCGAACCTCTCTTTCGGCGCGAAGCCGGTATGGGTCGCGCAGATCCGGCCCTCGCGATCGATTATGAAAGCCGTCGGGTAACCGATCGGCGGCCCGTAAGCGTCTTTGACGTCGTCTCGATCAGCGCCGACGAGCACGGGATAATTCATCTCGAACTCTGCCGCGAACGACTGAATGGCCGGCACCGGATCGTCGACATCGAATCCCAGAACGACGAATCCCTGCTCACGGTACTTATCGTAGAGCTCTATGAATCCGGGAATTTCGATACGGCACGGCGCGCACCAGGTCGCCCAGAAATCGAGCAGGATGACCTGCCCCTTGAAATCGCTGAAACGAATGTCGTCGCCGTTGATATCGCTGACGACAAAATCGAGATTGGCCATCTCGGCATCCGCTTGACAGGTGCTTTCCTGCGCATGGAGTACGGGCTGGCCTGCTACGGCCAGCCCGGCTCCAACGACCACCGCGCGCAATCCTTTTCGCACGGTCTCCCCCCTCATTGACCAAAAACCTCCGCCCCCGGGAACGTCAGTGCATAACCGTACCAGCGCGTGAAGATCTGCTGCGGCCGCTCTGCTTCGAGGCGATTGCCCGCCGCGTCTGACAGCGTGCCTGCGCGCACCACGGCCCCGGTATCGAGGCGGATTTCACTGCCTTCGACGGTTGCGTTCTCGGCATCGACGAACAGGGCCGTCGGCGTCGCCGATCGAGCCTCGATGTAGATCAGAACATTGCGCCCGTCGAGGCGGTCGATGAACGCCCCGTCGCGGGCTCGAATCGCTTCCAGCGGATAGTACCTGCGCGTCTCGGAGGTCCAGATGCCGAGCCCCATGTCCATGCGCGGCCGCCGCGAATCTTCCTCGCCCAGCGTCTCGATGAACATCGGCATCAGCCGGGCGTCGTCACTCAACGTGCCCTGGCCCGGCGCGCCGGACCGACCCGTGAACGGGCGGTCGGATATCGCCACCTGCATCCCGGAATCGAATTCCAG
>JASFSD010000212.1:0-5346 GCA_050114575.1 Gammaproteobacteria bacterium
GAGATGCTATTCCGTTCTGGTTCGACGTCGGTCTCGACTCGCACACTTTACTCGTCGTCGTCTGTTTGACGCTGCTGTCGGCGGTTTTGACGGGAGCACTGCCCGCACTGAAGCTGACCGCTCGCGGAGTTCAGGCACAGCTGCAGCACGTGCAACAGGGAAGCACAGGCCTGAAATTCGGACGAACTGCGACGCTGATCGTCGTGTCGCAGGTCGCGTTGTCAGTCGCCTTACTGACCGTCGGCAGTACGCAGTTGCGCTCGTTCGTCGACGACTGGTGGTCCCGCGACGACGGCGGACTCGCACGCGCGCAGATCCTTTCGGCGGACCTGCGGTGGGATCTGAGTGGCGAAGGGACCGATGTCGAGAACACGCAAGATGCTTTGGCTCGAGCCAGGGCGCGCCGTGAGCTTGGCCGACGCGCCGCGAGCGAGCTCGAAGTTCAGGGCGCAACGTTCCAGGCCTTTCGCGGCGTTCGGTTCTTTGTTCCCGGCACAGCAGGCATCGACGACGTGTCGCCGGGCCTGCGCTTCAGCTACGTGACCGCAGTCGAACCGAACTACTTCGACGTCCTCGGTGCGTCGATCCGGGCAGGGCGCGCATTGAGCGATGGCGACCGCCTGGACACGGCGGCACCCGTTGCGATCGTCAACGAGGCCTTCATCGAGGCGATGGCTGTTCCCGGCGATCCGATCGGCCAGCGCCTTCGCGCGATCGACCCCCAGACGCGACAGGCATTCGGTGAGTGGCTGCGCATCGTCGGTGTTGCAGAAGACATGCCCGGGCTCGAAATCTCCCATCGTGGCCCCGAGTGGTTGGCCCGCCCAACGGTCTATACACCATTGCAGGACGCCGAATCGGCAGTCCGGATCCTCCTCCGTTCGCGCGGCGAGCCAGCCAGCCTGATCGGCCCCCTGCAAGTGCTGGCAACAGAAGTGGACCCGAGGATGATCGTGCATCGCGCACTGACCCTGGATGAAGCGGACCAGGTCGCCCTGACCCTCGCCGGAATCTACGGCATTGCCGTCGGTTTCTTCGTCTTCGCGGCGCTGCTGCTTTCGACGACCGGCGTCTACGCAATGATGTCGTTCACGGCGACGCAACGGACCCGCGAAATCGGTATTCGAACCGCGCTCGGCGCTCCCGCTGGGCGAGTCGTCAGCGCAATCTTCTCTCGAGCAATGAAGCAGCTCGGTCTGGGCACGGCGCTCGGCCTCGGCATAGGATATCTCGCGGCCGATGGACCTTTTGCCCTTTCAGGCGGGCTGTTCGCCAATGGACCCGGCGTTGTCATCGGCGTTGCCGTGCTCGTGATTGCCATGGGGCTCATCGCCTGCGGACGGCCGATGCGAAGAGCATTGAGCGTCGAGCCAACGGTCGCGTTGCGTTCCGACGACTGATTGTCAGGCCGCTTCAGGAGCGAGAATTCGGTCGATCTGCTCTGCTATGAAGCCGGAGTCGAGCTTCGCGGCGTACATACCCAGGCGCATAACCGCGGCCTCCGCGAAGAGCACACCAACCAACACGAGCGCGAAGACCGCACCGGCCAGGACTCCCGGGAGCACCGACGCGCCGAGCCAGGTAGCCATTAACGGGATAGCGACAAGAGAAAACGGTATGCCAGGCAGCAATAGGACATAGGACACGCCGGAGAACAGAAGCAAGAGTTTTCGGCGCCTGAACTCGCCTACGAGCTGCGTACCATTCGCAGATGCCCGAAGGCTGCCCTCGAAGATCGGCGCAAAAGGGTTGCGCATGAATCGCCGATGCCTCTGTAAGACCACGTGGTTACCGTCGACTTGACCGACTAGGCGCTCCCCCTTCAGCTCGCCCGGCTTCAATTCTTGAGCCAGATGCTTGGCGGCATCAGATGGACTCAACTGACTCCAGAAGATGGCCGGAAACGAGGAGGTCAATTCATCAAAGGCCCGAAAGATCATACAGCACCGCCTAACGGGATTCTGTCTCGTTCATGATGCTGTCGATCTCCGCTTGCAGGCTGGGTGAAAACAGGTCGCGCCTGGCTTCCCAGTGATTACGAAAAGCGCCTGTGTTCGTCAATACCCCACGGATATTCTCGACCCTTCCCGCGAATTCGCTTTCACTGAAGAGCCCCGTCTCGAATTGATAGAGCGCGTTCTCGTGTTCGCGGAAGAAGGCTTCCGCGTAACCGAACCACATCTGTCTCTCCACTGGTTCGAGCGCCTCGACACCCGCCGTTCGGACCTTGACTACGACTTGTGCAAGCTCAGGGTTGGTTGCCTGCCAGGCGTAGAGTTGCATCTCCTTCTCAGAAATGGAATCTCTGGTCTGAGCCTGGATAGCACGTGTATTCACCCTGATTTCAGCCGCCAGGAAAACGATGCCCAGCAAAACGCCAATATTTGCCGTGTGCTGGATGACCTGACCGATATCGATCTTCCTCATTCTTGAGCTCGAGCCGACGGAGAAATAGTGATTCTATCGGATTGCCGGCCCGCGGAACGGGGCGATCGTCGGCCTTCAGTTGCGCTTTGTCAGGGAGAAATACCTCGAGGCGCAGCATCGGCTTCGCTTGCTATGCGCTGCACCCACGCGACAAACTCCTGGCGCAGCTCGTTGACGATGTCGGGCCGCGATGCAAACTGATTGTGGCGTTCGCCGATGTCGGTATCGAGATCAACCAGAAACTGCGCATCGCCGTCGGAGATGAACTTCCAGTTGTCTCGGCGCACTGCGCGCATCGGGGCACCCTGGCTGCGGTATCGCCAGAACAGCGTCTCAGCCGGAACCTCAGCACCCTCGGTCAGCAGCGGGAGCAAACTCGTGCCATCGAGATTCAGCGGCTCAATGTCGCGCCCAGCGGCATCGATCATCGTTGCCGTCAGATCCATCGCAATCGATGGGCGAGCGATATTCTGACCACCTGGCAAAGCTGCCGGCCATCGCATCAGCATCGGAACCCGAATGCCCCCCTCCCAGAGTGTACCGAACCCGTGAAACAGCGGATCGGAGCGGACCAGATCCTGCCCCCCGTGGTCGTAGGTGAAGATGACGAGTGTGTCTTCAGTCAACCCGAGCTCATCCAGCTGCGCCAAGACTCGACCAATTCCGTAATCCATGGCTTCGACCATCGATACGTAATCGCCCCTCGTTGCTTCGTTGACGTTCCAACCGGCAGACCACTCGGCCTCAGGAAGATCCGGCCCCTGAAACGGCGGCAATGCGACGTTGTAGGCCAGATATACGAAGAACGGCTCGGTTGCGTTCTCTGCGATGAACTGCGTGGCTTCTGTCGTAAGCAGATCTGTCAGATAACCTGGTTCGTCAACGAGAGCGTCGTCTCGATAGAGTCCAGGTTCACCCATCGAATTCAGATGCGTGTGGTAGCCGAGGGTCCAATCGTAGAAGCCGTAGAACGTGTCGAAGCCGTGCGACCTGGGCGAAAATCCCTCACGCCTTCCCAAATGCCATTTGCCGAACATCCCCGTCCGGTAGCCTGCGTCTTTCAGCTCCCTTACAAGCGTGCTGTTCTCGGATGACAGCCCTCCAACATCGGGTGGGACATTGCTTTCCATCCTGACACGCAGCGGATAGAAACCACTCAGCATCGCGGCACGGGACGGTCCGCAGACAGGACTTGCCGAGTAGTAGCTCGTGAATCGAACACCACTCTCCGCGATTGCCGCAAGGGTTGGAGTCTGAATGTCAGTCGCGCCATAGGGCTCGATATCCGAGTAGCCCATGTAATCCGACACGATCAGAACGATGTTCGGCTGGTTCTGGGTTTGGGCTTGCGACTCGACAGCCGGAAGCAGACCGAGTGATGCAGTGGCCAACGCGAGGCCAAGGACTTTTCCTGGACGGATTATCAATTGCAATACGACATCCTCGATTCCAAGTCGAGTTTTCGATTGAAGATCATGCTAATCGCGCGGAGCAAGCATTCCAATGATCTAAAAGATACCCTCGTGGTGTGCTCGCTGCATGAGAATTCGTGCCGACCAAAATTGGGACAATGATCCCGAAACCGGGAAGCTCGAGAACCCTCCGTTCCGTGCAGAACGGACGCAAAGAACCGCCCGCTCTCAAGTGGCGTCTGGCACGATTGATGCATTTGCCAAAATCGAAGACTATGCGCGTCAACTGGAGGGAAGACGCATCTTGTCCGGTCTTGGCAGCGACATTCGCTACGCAGCACGCCGGCTCACCGCGAGCCAGGGCTTCACAACGGCCGCCGTCCTCACGATTGCGCTTGGCATCGGCCTCAACACCGGCGTCTTTTCCATCCTGGACGGTATCTTTTACAGCGAAGTGCCGGCACCGGCGGCCCATGAGCTCGTCGACATCCTGGAAACCGTAGACGGCGTGCCTGATCGCAACCCAACGGACAGCAAGGCCACGACATCGGATTACGTGACGTTCCGGGATCAAACGGAAACGTTAGCAGGATTGGCGGGCTACTCGGAGGTGCGGAGAGTATTTCATGCGGGAACAGAACCGCGTGAAATCGCGATGCGATATGTCACCTGCAACTACTTTGACGTCCTGCAACAACCTCCGGCACTGGGACGTGGACTGGTATCCAGCGATTGCGATCCGGGCGCTGCACCTGTCGCCGTGCTCGATCACTATTTTTGGACTCGGTATCTCGCAGCAGATCCGTCGATTATCGGACGCACAATCCAGCTGAATCGGCAATCCGTCACGGTCGTCGGAATCTCTGCCGAGGAAGTGTTTCGGCCTCTACTGTTACCGGTCTCTTTGGTCGTGCCTATCTCAGCACAGCCCTCCCTGCGACCTGACCGCCAGTGGCTCAGCGGCGAGAATTACGGTTGGCTTTCCCTGCTTGGCCGGCGTCACGATGACAGTGACATCGAAACGGTGCGCGCCGAGCTCGACGTCATTGCCGGCCGAATCGATCAACAAAGAATCGGTCGGTCGACCACTATTCTCGTTCAACCCTCACGGATTTTACCCGTGCCGCCAGAATATGCGGCTCTGGTCGCTTCCATAGTCATCCTCGTCATGACTCCGTTCATACTCATCCTCCTGACTGCTTGCGCAAACGTTGCCAATCTGTGTCTGGCACGTGCAACGACAAGAGGGCCGGAGACTGCTTTGCGCCTGTCGCTGGGCGCGAGCCGGGGTCGAATCGTGCAACAACTTCTCGTCGAAACGGGACTTATTGCACTCGTCGGCGGTGCCATGGGGACGGCAATTGCGTATTTATCGCTAGCACCGCTGACAGATTCCTTGCTGTCCGCTTCCTCGCTGCCCGTTACCCTTCCCGAGCCGCAGCTCAATGGACGCATTCTGGCGCTTGCCCTTTCCCTCTCAGTGGCGACTCTTGCGGTGGCTGGCCTT
>JASFSD010000213.1:0-5340 GCA_050114575.1 Gammaproteobacteria bacterium
GACGTCAGACTGATGCCCTGGAACATGATGAAGGCACGCCGATGATACGCCTGGGCATAGCCGAGGCTCTGCGGCACGCCGGCATCGCGGTACTCGCGCATGTAAACCTTGTGCGCCTCGAGCAGTACCTCACCGGAGTGCGGCAGCATGGGTGACGCATCGAGATGCCCGGTCGAGCCGAGCTGGCTCGTGAAAACGCTGAGACTCGGGACCCCAAAGACTCCTGGATCGCCGAGGTTCCTGACTTGCTCGTCGGTCAGCGGGAACCGCATCACGTCGCCGTCGACGAACTCGATGCCGTCTATGACGGACAACAGTTCCTTCACATGCTCCCACTGAGCCGCGATGATTCTTTCAGCGCCGTAGAAGCGCAGCTCCGTTTCCCAGAAATGAGTCCCGAGCGACGCAGCAAAATCATCCCACTCGGCAGCCGACCCGCCGTTCGGCCGATCGAGGAGATCGGACTTGCGCGTGTTGAGCGGCCCGCCGAAGACGGGGCTGGTGAGCCCGAAAACGCTGTTGACCGTGCCCTGGTACATGAGTCTCGCAAGGATGCGTACGAGCGGGATGACGTCGTCGTGCCGCCGCAGGCGAATCGTCCCGGTCGACGAGGCCTCCGGTTCCGGCATCAGCCAGAACCCCATCTTGGTGACGACGCCGAAATTCGATTGCGCGAAGAGCCCATCGCTCAGTGGCCCGGCGCCATAAGGCCATGCCTGCCATGTCGGCCCGCCGTTCGACAATGCGCCCATGCCCGTCCTGACGAGGTCGCCGTTTGCGAGCACGACCTCCATGCCGCAGTGAGCGCCGAAATGATCGCGATACGGCAACGGTGTGCGTCCGCCGCCACGCTCTAGCGCGTTGCCGACCAGACTGCCCCAGCCCGGATCCGCACAATCGATCCAGAGCCTGTAGCCGCGCTCGCGGATATGCCGATAGAGGTCGAAATAGCTGACGCCGGGCTCGACGAGGGCATAGGCCTGGTGCTCGTTGACCTCGAGGATGCGGCTCATTCGCTTGAGGTCCAGCACGACGCTGCCCGAATAGACCGGCGCCGAGCCGCCATAGGCCAGGTTGCGACCGGTCGAGATCGTGTAGAGCGGAATCGAAAACTCGTCGGCGATCCGGACGATTGCCTGGACCTGCTCGACGCTGTCAGGCGCTATAGCCGCCGAGGCTACAATCTCTTCGGACTCTCCGCGCCAGGGGGAATACGCGTCGCGATAAGTGGCGGTGTCGTCGTCGTCGGTGAACACCCACTGCTCGCCGACGACTTGCGAAAATCTCTCGACTGCGCGCGTGAAATCTCTTTCGGATACGCCTGGCGGCAAGGCCATCGGTTCAGTGCTCCTGATCGAACGCTACCGACCATCATGCCGCACGCAGGACGCATTTGCCTAGCCGACGAGGAGATCACGTCTTGACGCGCGGCGACCGGCAATGGTGCCGACACCGGCCTACACGCGGAACATCCCCAAAGCTCATGTGGCGCCTGGACGCGTCTACGAAATTCTGATTCGAACGACATTCATCACCTCCACCTCGATACCCGCGACGTTCTCGGTGCAGGGATAGTAGGTCAGATTGACATACGCGCCCTTGAGGTCCTTGTAGGGTTTCTTGCGCTTGAACCTGAACGGAACCGAGTAGCCCTCCAGCATGATCGTATTGACGATCCAGTGTTGGGTTTCCCGCTGCACATGGGACAGCACGCGCTTGCGCTCGGAATGGACGAGCTGCTCGTGCCGAGCCAGCAGCTTGTCGACCTCGCCCTTCACTTGTCGCGCTTCTCGGCCAGCACGTCTAGCTCGGCGGCAGCACGAGATCCTCGAGAAAGAATCCCGCGAGGTCGTGCCGTCCGGCAATGCCGGCTTTTCGATAGATACCTCTGGCCTGTTGCCTTGCGGTTGTCTCGCTGACGGATCTGAGCCGAGCCACGTCCTTATGGCTGAACCCCTTCAGCAGCAGCAGCGCGACTTCCTTTTCGGCCGGGGTCAACTTCCATTTCTCGAACTGGCTGTCGATCTTGGCGCCGAGACCGCGCAGCAGGTCCTGAGCCTCGGAACGCCATTCGGCGGCATCCTGGCGGCTGCTTTCGAGATCCGCGACGAGCGCATCAGCGCGCAGACGGGCGCTGCGGGCGACACCGACGACGCGCCAGACCATGAGCGCGACACCCAGGATTGCGACGACGCCGATGCCGGCTTCGACCGCCACATGGCCCGGTGCCGTGCCCTCGCTGATATCAGCCAGGATATCGATGACGACGAGCACCGCAATCAGGCTGAAAACGATGATCAGAGCCGGTATCAGGCGTCCTTCAAATGTCGAATGTTCGTCTTGCAACTCTTTGTTTTATTTGCCTTATCACGTTTGCAGGATGGTCGCATCGACCAATCGGTCCCATATTTACGCTCTATGGACACGCGCGCAAGAATGCCCTGTCGGCAGTGCCGCAGCAAGCCGGAAAAGACCGGCGCCGGACAGGCCTTCCTTCGGGGCGTGGTGTCCCTGACCTTGGCCGCAGCGGCGGTCGCAGCCGCTGCCCCCGCCATGGCACAGACCGAAGAGCCGGACAGCCACGATCATGCGGGAGAGCATCTGCATACGCCGCTCGAAACCCGCGCCGGCCTGGGCTGGCCGGAGTTGATCGAAGCGACTCTCGAAAACTTCCCACGCTTCGTCGAGCTGGCCGCCCGGGACGATGAGGCGCAAGCACTCGTCCAGCGAAGCCGGAGCTGGCTCGCGGCCAGACCGGAGCTCGTCCTCAGGTACCAGACCGACCGCCTGTGGGACGACGTCAACCTCAAGGAGACGGAGCTCGGTGTCGAGTTACCGCTGTGGCGCCCGGGCCAGCGTCGGGCCGCCAAGTCGCTCGGGGCTGCTGCAATGGAAGGGTCAGCGGCAGCCGCGAGTGCGCTCCGCCACGAAGTCATCGGTCTGTTGCGCATGGCGCTCTGGGACATCGAAAGGGCGACCAATGAGCTCGCTGTGGCCCGCGATGCGGCTCGAATTGCCGCCGATCTGCAGGCGGCTATCGACCGAAGGTATGCGGCCGGTGAGGTCTCACTCGGCGAGACCCTCTTGCTCCGCTCCACCTCCATGCAGCGTGAAGCGGATGTGATCGAAGCCGAGGCGCTCCTGGTCGATGCGGAGCGCGGCTACCAAAGCCTGACAGGACTCAACGATAAGCCGGCGGAATTCTCCGAGCCGCTCACCGATCGGGAAGACTTCGATGAGTCGCACCCGCTCGTACGGCTCGCCGATCTCGAGGTCGAACGGGCACGTGCCGAGGTCGAGCTGACGCGCCGGTCCGCGAAAGGTAACCCGACTCTGTCCATAGGCCCGGCCGATCAGCGCGACGCCTTTTCCAGCTATTCGGCACGAAGCATCAACGTCTCTTTGTCGATGCCTTTCGGTGGACGCGCTCACGCCGCCGCGGCGACTGCCGCTTCCTCGCGGGAAGCTTCCCGCGCCGAGGCCGATCGGCGGCAGATCCTGCGCGAGCTCGATCTGGAACTGCACGAAGCAAAGCACACGCTGCTGGTGATCGAAGAATCTCTGGAACTCGCAGAGCAGCGCCTGGAGCTGGCGACGCAGAGCTTCGCGATGAGCGAGCGCGCCTTCGCCGAAGGCGAAATCACCTTGCTCGAGCTTCTGCGCAGCGAGGAGCTGTCGCTCACGACACAACGGGAAGTCGCGGGGCTTGAAGTGGAGCGCCAGCGATCGATCGCACAAATCAATCAGGCAATCGGGGTATGGCCATGATCAGGACGCACATTCTTGGATTCATTCTCGTGCTTACGGCAACGGGGCTGGCCCAGGCGAACACGAGTCTCGACCTGACGCCCGCAGATCTCGAGCGCCTTGGCGTCACGCTGCAGGTGCCAGAGGCCGTCGCCGAAGCCGAGGTTGCTTCCGCCCCGGCCATGGTCGTCATTCCACCTGCACAGGAGGCGGTGGTCACCTCGACGGTCGGCGGCGTCGTCTCGCGCCTGCTGGTCGCCGAAGGCGACTTCGTGACCGCCGGTCAGCCATTGGCCGAGATCGTGAGCACCGAGTTGCTCGAGCTGCAGCGAGAGTTCGTCGAGGCCGCGCTGGCGGCCGATCTCGCGCAGGCACAGGCGGAACGCGATCAGAGCCTCCATGCCGACGGCATCATTGCCGAACGCCGGGTGCTCGAGTCGGCCGCCGCGCTGCGGTCGGCAGTTACGGTCCTCGAACAGACCCGCCAGCAGCTCACTCTCGCCGGCATGAACGAGTCCGAGCTCGCCCGCTTGCGTCAGGGTCGCGTGCTCAGCCCCAATCTGCGAATCGAGGCACCGTTTGCAGCGACTGTCGTCGAGCAGCACTCTGCGCTCGGCGCTCACGTGGACGCGCTCGACCCCGTCTATCGCGTCGCCGATCTGTCCGAGCTGTGGCTCGAGCTTCGCGTGCCTCAGGAACGCGCCGATCGAATCCGTCCGGGGATGCGCGTGGCCGTGTCGACGGCCGATCGGAGGCTTCTCGGCGAAGTATCGCTCATTGGTCGAGTCACGGATGCAGCAACACAGACGGTTCTCGTGCGGGCCCGCATCGAAGACGAGGGCGGCCGGTTGCGCGCCGGCCAGGTCCTCGCCGCGCGCGTTCTCGACGCAAGCATCGTCGGCAGTGAAACGCTGGCCGTGCCGAGCGCCGCAATCGTGCGCAGCGACGATGGGATTTACGTCTTCGGCACCCGCCAGGGCGAGCTCATGATCTTTCCGGTGGAGGTACTCGGCCAGGACGGAACCCGCACCTACATCCGCGGCGATTTCGGCACTGAAGTTCGCGTCGTCATCGGCGGTACGGCTTCGCTCAAGTCGGTCTGGCTCTCAGCTGAGGACGAGGGAGAGTAGTCATGGCGCGCCTGATCAGCTTCGCATTGAGTCAGCGGCTCTTGATCGTGCTGCTCACGTCGCTTGCCGCGCTGGCAGGCTACCGGGCGTTTCTGCAGCTGCCGATCGACGCCTTCCCGGACGTCTCGCCCACTCAGGTCAAAATCATCATCAAGGCACCGGGCATGACGCCCGAGGAAGTCGAGACCCGAATCACCGCGCCGGTCGAGATCGAGCTGCTCGGCATCCCCGAGCAGACCATGCTCCGCTCGATTACCAAGTATGCCTTGACGGATATCACGCTCGACTTCGCCGAAGGCACCGATATCTACTGGGCGCGGCAGCAGGTTGCCGAGCGGCTCAGCGGAATCTGGGAATCGCTTCCCGAGGGCATCGACGGAGGCATCGCGCCGATGACCACGCCTCTGGGCGAAATGTTCATGTTCACCGTCGACGGACCGCTGAGCCTGACGGAGCGGCGGAC
>JASFSD010000214.1:0-5331 GCA_050114575.1 Gammaproteobacteria bacterium
AATGGCCAAAGCAACCGCTGAGTCAAAAACACCAGCACTCCGTAGGCGCCGACGGGCAATGTCCCTGCGAGCGTCATCCAGCCGCCGATCAGGAAGGTGGCGAGGAAACCGGCGAGAATGGCCATGCGGATGACGGGAATGAACGCCGAGCTGACTGCGATCGCGCGGCGGTTGGCCTCGACATAGGCCCGGCTGTCGCCTTCGACGCGCCGGACTTCGAGCCGCTCGGTCGCAAAGCTCTTGATCGTCGCGATACCGGCGATGTTGGTCGACAGCCTCGTTGCCAGCCGGCCGACCCGCTCGCGGACCTCTGCGTAGAGCGGCATCGCTCGACGCTGGAAATAGAAGGCGCCGATCACGATCACGGGAATGGGCGTAAAGGCAATGGTCGCGATCAGTGGCGAGATGACGAAGAAAACCGCGCCAACCGCGACCAGGGTCGTGCCAACCTGGATCAGATTGTTCGCCCCGCCGTCGAGAAACCGTTCGAGCTGGTTGATATCGTCGTTGAGGATCGCGACCAGGTTGCCGGTGCTCTGATTCTCGAAATAGGCCAGGTCCAGATCCTGGACGTGCCCGTAGGCATCGAGCCGCATTGCGTGCTGCAGGTCCTGAGCCAGGTTACGCCACTGGATCAGGTAGAGGTATTCGAAAACCGACTCGCAAATCCAGATGAAGAGCGTCAGCCCGCCGAGCAGCAGCATCTGCTCGCTCGGATCGGTAATGCCGAGGCTCGCGACGAACGAGACTTCGCGTCGAACCACGACGTCGATCGCGATGCCGATGAGAATCTCCGGCATGACGTCGAACAGTCGGTTCAACACCGAGTAGGTGGCAGCCAGCACGATCCGTCGCCGAAACCCGGCGGCATAGCGAAGCAATCGGACCAGCGCCTGCAACGAGCTCTTGGTTTCTCCTGTCATCGCGCGAGCTTAGCAGCTCCGTAACCCTGCCGATCCGCGGCGGAACTCGGCCTGCGGTGGCCGGCTGCCACCCGCCACGACCGCCAGGGCTTGGACCGCCGCGCCGAATTGCCTAGCATTCGTTTGGACGAACGGAGGGAAAAGAATGGAAGCTTTGCTGGCAGGCCTCGGCCTGGATTCGGGGATCGATTATCTCCGAGTGCTCTGCGGCGTGTTTCTGGTGCCGCATCTCGTGGTCAAGTTCCAGAGCCAGGAATTCGTCAAGGGCTTCATGGAGCAGGCCGGGCTCAGGCCACCGATTGCCTGGCTCTATGCTTCGTTCGCGATCGAGATCGTGGCGACCCTGGGACTCGTGCTCGATATTTATACGGCCTACGCCGCGATTCTCGCGGGTGTCTTCCTGGTGGTCGCTTCGTGGGCAAGCTGGCGGGTATCCAAGGGCAAGTGGATGTGGAATTTCGGCGGAGCGGAATATCCGCTGTTCTGGGCAATATGCTGCTTTATCGTCGCGGCCGGTGCTTGAGATAACGCCGTCGCCGCTCTGACAACGGCAGGTGACACTGGAGCAGATCGATCATGCGCAGAAAATTCGCACTGGCTCTCGTACTCGGCGTACTCGGCGCCCCGGCGGTGGTGGCACAGCCGATCGCGGGCGAGGTGCTCGCCGAAACCGAGCGTCTCAACGATTGGCTGGATCTGCGCTTCGAAGAAGCGCTCGATTTCTCGCCCATCCAGAAGACCCAGATCGGCCGCAAGGACGACTACGATCGCATCGACGACATGTCCGAGGCGGCTGCGGACGCACGCTTCGAATGGCAGCGCGACACAGTGGACGAGCTCGAACGCTCGTTCGATTACGAGTTGCTGACCCCGGAAGCGCAAGTCTCTTATGATCTTTGGATCTACCAGTTCGAGCGCGCCGAGGCGGCTCGCCCGTTCCGGCGCCGCGCCTACCTGTTCAACCAGATGCGCGGCCAGCATACCTCCCTGCCTCAGTTCCTGGTCACGAGTCATGCAGTCGACGACGTTCGGGACATGGTTGCCTATGTCTCGCGCATCCGCGGCGTCGGTCGCGCGATCGGTCAGGTTCTGGGCCGTGCCATGCTGGCCTCCGAAGAAGGCGTGCATGCACCGAAATTCGCCTACGACTCCGTGATCGAGCAGTCGCGGGCACTGATCACGGGAGCACCGTTCGATGACGGGCCACCGTCCGCTCTATGGGCCGATGCCAACAGCAGGATCGATGCCCTCGTCGAGCGCGGGTTGTTGGACACCGAGCGCGCCAGCGAGCTTCGACGCGCAGCACGCACGGCGCTCGTCGAGCAATTGCAGCCTGCCTACAACGCGCTCATCGCCTGGGCCGAAACGGAACTGCCGCTGGCCGACCCGGTTGCAACCGGCATCTGGAGGCTGCCGGACGGCGAGGCCTATTATGAGAATCAGCTGGCCGCCGTCACCACGACGACCCTGAGCGCGGACGAAATCCATGCAATCGGTCTCGCCGAGGTGGCGCGGATTCACGAAGCGATGCTGGCAATCAAAGATGAAGTCGAATTCGAAGGCAGTCTCGCCGAATTCTTCGCCTTCGTCAGCTCCGATTCCCGGTTCTATTTTCCGAGCACGGACGAGGGACGCCAGGCCTATCTCGATGCCGCGACCAATCACATCGAGGCCATCGAGAGGCGGCTGCCGGAGTTCTTCGGCCTGCTGCCGGAAGCCGATCTCGAGGTCCGCCGCGTCGAGGCATTCCGGGAACGGGCAGGCCAGGCGCAGCATTACCAGCGCGGCGCCCCGGACGGATCCCGGCCGGGCATTTATTACGCCCACCTGATCGACATGAGCGCAATGCCGATTCCGCAGCTCGAATCCGTCGCCTACCACGAGGGGTTACCCGGCCATCACATGCAGCTCTCGATCGCGCAGGAGCTGACCGGCCTGCCGACCTTCCGAACGCTCGCTGGCTTCACGGCCTATTCCGAGGGCTGGGGCCTCTATGCCGAAGCCCTGGCGCTCGAAATGGGCGGCTACGAGGATCCGTACTCCAATTTCGGACGGCTCAGCGGCGAGCTGTGGCGCGCGATCAGGCTGGTGGTCGACACCGGACTGCATGCCAAAGGCTGGACCGAGCAGGAAGCCTTCGAATACGCGCTGGATAATTCACCCGAGACCGAGGGCAGCGTCCGCCCGGAGATCCAGCGCTACATCGTCATGCCGGGTCAGGCCACGGCCTACAAGATCGGTATGATGAGAATTCAGGAGTTACGCGCCCGGGCGGAGACGGCGCTGGGTGCCGCTTTCGACATCCGCGGGTTTCACGACACGGTTCTCGGCGGAGGCGCGCTGCCGCTGACGATGCTCGAGGCGCGCGTCGACCACTGGATCCAGAGCTTCTGAATGCGCCCGACCGTCCCGAGGCTCAGCGCTGCGGCGCAAAGTCACCGACGGCATCCGCTCTCAGAGATTCGACCTTTTCGCGATGCCGCGTGAAGTTCGTCAGCCAGATCAAACCGACGCCGGCAAAGAAGACGATACCGACGAAAATGAAGATCTGATTGTAGGAAAGCGATTGCTGCAGCTTGCCGAAAGTCCAGGCGCCGGCCGAGCGGCCGAGATTGGCCCAGGCCATGTAGATCGCGAACTGGGTTGCCGCCACTTTGACCCAGCAGAGATTCATGCTGCTCGCGATGAAGCTGATGAAGACGCCCTGGTAGATGAAGGCCTGCAGCAGGCCGAGCAGGATCAGCAGGTTCACCGTCAGCGCTGAGAACTCGATCAAGCCGACCGCGACGGCTATGCCGCCGTAGAGCGCCATCGCCAGCGCGTAAAAGAGCCGGATGCCTTTCTTGTCGATGAAGAGCCCGAGAGCCAGGCCCGCCATCGCAGCGATAAACCCCGCAGCGGAAATAAAGGACGAGTACGCCGTGCTGTCGTAGCCGAGCTCCTGGACCACGACGATCGGCGCCATTGCAACCCAGATGCCATCGGCGAAACGGAAGATAAAGGCGACACCGAGCATCAACAGGCTCGCCGGCAGCAATACGACTCTGGCGAGATCGACGCCGATCACGGCCCAGCCGTCGGGCTTGAGCGCAACCGATCGTGCCGTCGCCTGACCCGAAGTCCACGGCAGGGTCTTCTCCCCGGGCCGCTCGCGCACGGCAACGGCCACCGCCAGGATCAAGCCGAAGCCGATCACGAGCATCGCCGACACCCCGGGCATGCCATAGGCCTCGACCGTGAATGCGGCAATCACCGCACAGCCCGAAATCCCGGCTGTCTGGCCGAGCGCCATGAATGCATTGGCGCGACCATGCTCCTCGACCGGCAGCACATCGATCGCCATGCCGTCGACCGCGACATCCTGCGAGGCGGCAAAGACATTCAGCGTCAGGCAAAGCGCCGTCAGGACCACAATGTTTTCGAGCCCGCCCGGGAAGAATGCGAACGCAAGACCTGTCAGGACCAGACTGACCTGAGCCAGGACCACCCAGGGGCGACGCCGCCCCATATCAAGATAGGTCCAGCGGTCCATCAGGGGCCCTGCGAACAGCTTGAAGGTCCAGGGCAAAGACGCGATCGCGATGAAAGAGCCAATGGCAGCAGGATCCGCACCCTGCTCTGCGAGGTAGGCCGGCAACGCAATAGAAACGAGGCCGAAAGGAAAACCCTGGGCGACGTAGAGAATCGTGAATGTGGCGTACCGCAGAACGCGGCTCTCGGTCAGCGTCGTCGTCATTTCTTGTTGTGCTTTCTTGGCCTTGCGCCAGTAATGGTCGCACACGGAGGCCTGCGCGAACACAGTCTTCTGGTGCTTCGCGACTCCCCACGGCCCGGCAGCTGCCCGCCAGGCGCCGGACAAAGTTAGCCGGATGCCCGACGCTTGCCCCTGAGCCTCGGCGCCGAGCGGAAACGTCGAGTCAACTCAACAGCCCGAGAAACGCCTCACCGTATTTCTCGAGCTTGGTCTTACCGACACCGCCGACCGCGAGCAGCTCTACCGCCGACCGTGGCCTGATTTCGGCCATCTGAATCAACGTTGCATCGTGAAAGATCACGTAGGGGGGCACGCCGTGCTCGGCGGCGATGCGTTTCCTGAGCTCACGCAGCTCTTCGAACACGGCGCGATCGCTTTCACTCAGGGCGGAAACCGCCGTCGACACCCTGGGTGTCTTCGCGACAGCGAGAGTTTTTGGATCCTCGCGCAACCCGATCGGGGTCTCCCCGCGCAGCAGGGAACGGCTCGTGCTCGTCAGAACGAGCGCACCGTATCGCTCCTGATCGACTCGCAGATAGCCGCGGACGACAAGCTGCCTGATGACCGAGCGCCAGGCCTGCACGGAAAGTTCCGAGCCGATATCGAACACCGACAGCTCATCGTGCCGATTGTTGACGACCTTGTCGGTCAGAT
>JASFSD010000215.1:0-5314 GCA_050114575.1 Gammaproteobacteria bacterium
CCGCTTCCTGCAGTTGATGTTCGTGCCGCCGGGCGCGGCGCAAATGCTGCAGACGAATCCCCGCGAGCTGATCTTCGTCATCGACACTTCGGGTTCGATGGGCGGCCATTCGATCGCACGAGCGCGGACGGCTCTTCAGTCCGCCATCAGTCAACTGCCACCCTCCGATCGCTTCAACGTCATCGAATTCAATTCAGACGCTCGCGTGCTGTTCCCCGCACCCGTCGCGGTCGCTGCCGGTCCCGTCGAGGCCGCGCGGCGATTCGTCAGTCGCCTCAGAGCCGATGGCGGAACCAACATGGCTGCAGCGATCGAGGCGGCGCTGACCCAGCCGGCGACAGCGGGCTTCTTGCGTCAGATCGTCTTCATGACCGACGGCAGCGTCGGCAACGAAGCAGAACTTTTCGCCCGAATCAAACAGGGCCTGGGCGCTGCAAGACTGTTCACCGTCGGTATCGGCCGCGCGCCCAACACGCACTTCATGCGCAAGGCAGCGCAATTCGGCCGCGGCAGCTATGTGCAGATCACCGATGCCGAAGACGTCGTGTCGTCGATGCAGCAGCTCTTCACCAAACTCGAGCACGTGGCGCTGTCCGACATCGAGATCGAATGGCCGGCGGGCTTCGACGTCTATCCCGAGCGCATTCCCGACCTTTATCACGGCGAGCCCGTCGTCGTCGCGGCCAGATCCAGCCGCCCGCTGACCGGTCCGCTGTCACTCGAAGTGTCGGGGCGGATCGGCAGCTATGGCTGGTCGGATCGCGTCAGCATTGCGCCGGGGGACGCTGCCGGCGTCGCGTCAGTCTGGGCCAGGCGCAGGGTCGAGTCGTTGATGGACCAGAGGCTAGAAGGCGAGACGGAGGACAACATCCGCGCCGCGGTCGTCGATGTCGCGCTCGCTCACGGCATTCTGACCTCGTATACGAGTCTGGTCGCGGTCGACCGGACGCCGGAGCAGACCCGCAATGCTCTGCTGCGCCGTGAAGCACTCGGCAACCTGCTTCCGGCGGGCTCGGACCCCGGCGCCCGCTACGCCGTACTGCCGGCTACTGCCACGGACTCGCGCTGGTACCGGCTCGTCGGAACTGCTCTCGCGATCCTGCTGCTGACGCTCACGGCAGTGCCGTGGCGACCCCGCGGGACGGCAGCATGATGATTCCTCGGTCTCGTTTCAGGACAGCGCTCGTCACAGGACTCGTCTGCGCGGCAGCGATGCTCGCGATGGGTTACTGGATTCCGGTCAAGGCCGAGGTTGCACAAATCCTGCTCGAGCGCGCCTGGTTCAGAGCACGCTCAGGCCAAGCCGATGCTAAACCCTGGCCGTGGGCCGATACGGCGCCGATTGCGCGGCTGTCGATACCAGGGTTCGGTGTTTCCTGGGTCGTGCTGTCCGGCGCGTCGGGCAGGAACCTGGCGTTTGCGCCGTCGCATCTGGACGGCAGCGCGCCGCCCGGAGCGACCGGCGCCTCGGTAATCGCGGGCCACCGCGACACTCACTTCGCAATCCTGGAAGAGCTCCAAGCCGGGACCGAAATCGTGCTCGAAGATTCCGGCGGGCGCATTTTCCACTACGAAGTCGTCCGAACCCATATAGTCGATGCGGATCGGGCGCACCTGAGGCTCGATTCCGAGAGCCCGTCGCTGCTGCTCGTTACCTGCTACCCGTTCGACGCGCTGACCGCCGGCGGGTCGCTGCGCTTCGTCGTCGAGGCGAATTCCGTCCCGGATTCGCACGGCACTTAGCTCCTTCGGCCCGCCGCGGCCAGCCTTGCATCGGTCGCCTCCGGTTCATAGAGTGACAGCCGACCGATGGCGACCGAAATGACAAACGACCAGAAGCTCGAGATCCGACTCGCGATCGAGGACCTCAACGCCGCATTCACGCAGCACCTGGACCGCGGCGATATCGAGTCCCTGGTCGATCTGTTCTGCTTCGATGCGCTGTACACCCACGGCGAGCGCGAAAGTCAGGGGCGGGACGAGATCGAGGCGCTGTTTCGGAATCGCGTGGCCAAAGGGCCGCGCACATCGAGGCATCTCTATTCGGGTCTGCGCATCGAGATCGAATCGCCGAGCGAAGCAACAGGCGCCTCGGTCTGCCTCTCGTTCGCAGCCGACGGCTTGCCCCCACTGCCGGCAAAGCCCTTTCTCGTCGCCGACTTCATCGACCGCTACCGGCTCGAAGCCGACGGCCGGTGGCGCTTTGCCGAGCGGCATATCGAGCGTGTATTCGTCGGCAGCGACGCCTAGAGCCGATGTCGCGCAAGATCGAGCATCTCGACCTGAGCCTCGACCCGCCGAGCACTTTTGCGTTCACCGGTGAGATCTGCAGCCGCTCTTACGCGCTCAACCGGTTCGCATTCGCCTTCAAGGATCCCGAGCACAGGCGCCGATTCGAAGCGGCTCCCGAGCAGCTGATGGAGGAGTACGGCCTGACCGAAGAACAGAAGAACCTCGTGCGTCGCCATGACTGGACGGGCCTCGTCGCCAACGGCGGCCACCACTTCAATATCATCAAGATCGCAGCGGCCGTCGGCGAAAGCCACCTGCACGTCGGCGCGCACATGTGCGGCGCGGACTGGGACGAGTTCAAGCAGAGCCTGCCGCACGTCGTCGACTTGAGTCCGGAAGACCTCGCCTGATGTCTTTTGTCGTCGGCGGCATCGGTATCGCGCATACGCCGTCTATGGGGTACCAGTACGACAAGGGCCAGACCGGCGGCTGGGACCCCGATTGGCAGCTCTGGTTCGACGGCACCCGGCCGGTGCAGGCCTGGCTCGCGGACAAGGCGCCGACCCATCTGATCGTGATCTACAACGATCACATGAACTACTTCGACCTTTCCACGTATCCCACGTTTGCGATAGGCATGTCCGATCACTTCCCGCAGGCCGACGAGGGGTATGGGCTAAGGCCGTTTCCCGGAATCGACGGCGATCCCGACTTCGCCTGGCCGATCGCACGCTCGCTGATGCGGGCCGGTTTCGATCTGACCTTCTGTCAGGAGCTCGAGCTCGATCACGGTATCTTTTCCTGGCTGCCTTATCTGATGGAGCCGCCCTGGCCCATCCGGATTCTGCCGATCGCCGTCAACATGCTCATGCAGCCCCTGCCGACACCGCAGCGTCTGCGCCAGCTCGGAGTCGCGCTCGGCGAAGCCGTTCGCAACGACGACAGCGATGCCCGCGTCGTCGTCATCGGCACGGGCGGGATGTCGCATCAGATACATGGCACGCGTTTCGGCATGACGAACGAAAATTTCGATCGCCGTTTCCTCGCACAGATCGAAAGCGAAATGGACGAGCTCATCGCCATTCCGACGGAAAAGATGATGCAGGTCGCCGGCACCGAGGCAATCGAGTTGACGATGTGGTACGCGATGCGTGCAGCGCTCGGCGCCGACGCAAGGAAAGCCTACAGTTTCTACACCACTCCGGCCGTCACCGGGTGCGGCGTGATAGCGCTCGACGAGCCCTGATCGCGACACCACTTTGTGCTAGACTGGCAAGTTGACCAGGGAATGGTTTCACATGCCTGCAACTCCCTCATCGCGGCGTAACTCGATCCTTATCGCCACGGCAATCGCGCTGGGTCTCGCTGTCTGGATTGTCAGCGGGCTGGGCAACGGTTTGCCCGCGGGCGGCGAAAGCGCCGCTGACTCGCGCAGCGAGGCCGTGAGCGTCGCTTTCCGCTATTCGACTGCCCGTACCATGCAGCGAATGATCACCGCCAGCGCCCGCACGGAGCCCGACCGCGTCGTCGAGCTCAAAGCCGAGACGCCGGGCCGCATTGTCGCAATCATTGCCGAGCGCGGGGCATTCGTTGCTGAAGGGCAATCCGTCCTCGAGCTCGACATGCGCGATCGCCAGGCGCGTCTTGCCCAGGCAACCGCATTGATCCGCCAGCGTGAGCTCGAGTATGCCGCCGCCGAGCGCCTGCGCGCGGAGCAATTCATGTCGGCAGCAGAGCTCGCCGCGGCAGCTGCGCTGCTCGAGTCGGCGCGGGCCGAACGTGAGCAGATCGAGCTCGACATCGCACGTACGCGCGTTGTCGCCCCGTTCGACGCGGTGGTTCTGGACCGCGTGGTCGAGATTGGCGATTACGTCGCAATCGGCGATCCGCTCGCCCAGCTCGTCGACTCGGACCCACTGATTGTCGTCGGCAACGTCAACGAGAAAGACATCGGTGCACTCCGGATCGGCAGCCCGGGCACGGCCCGCGTTCTGGCCGGACACGAAATCGAGGGGACCATTCGCTACCTCGCGCCGGTTGCCGACGAATCGACCCGGAGCTTTCGTATCGAGCTCGCCATACCCAATCCGGACCGCACCCTTCGCGTCGGCACCTCGGCCGAGCTCGTACTCGGTGCCGAGGAAATCACCGCGCACATCGTCTCGCCGGGTCTGCTGACACTGGCCGACGACGGCGCCATCGGCGTGATGATCGTCGACGACAAGGAGCGCGCACGCTTCGTCGCAGTCGAGCTGGTCGGTTCCACGGACGAGGGTGCTGCGATCGTCACGGGCCCGCCACAAGCCGCAAGAATCATCTCGGTCGGCCAGAACTACGTCACCGACGGGCAGCCCGTCGCGGCTGCCGAGGACACGGGCGGCCCCATTTAATGAACGCCCTGATCGAAGCCATCGTCGCACGTCCGCGGCCGGTGCTTCTCGTCCTCGCCGTGCTCATTCTGGCTGGCATCGCGAGCTACATCACGATCCCGAAGGAAGCCGAGCCCGACATTGTCATCCCGCAGATGTACATCAACATTCTGCATGAGGGGATCTCGCCCGAGGACGCAGAACGACTGCTGATCCGGCCGATGGAAACGGAGCTCCGGTCGCTCGAAGGCCTCGATGAGATTCGGGCCACGGCATCGGAGGGCAGCGCCGTTCTGATTCTCGAGTTCGACGCAGGCTTCGATTCCGACCGGGCATTGAGTGACGTGCGCGAGAAGGTCGATCTGGCCAGGGCCGAGCTGCCATCCGACACCGAGGAACCGTTCGTTCAGGAAGTCAGCGTCTCGATGTTCCCCGTGCTCGTGGTCAATCTGCATGGCAACGTGCCGGAACGAGCCCTGCTTACGATCGCGAAGCAGCTCCGGGACGAGATCGAGACCCTGCCCGGCGTCCTCGACGCAGCGATCGGCGGTGAGCGCGAGGAATTGCTCGAGGTCATCGTCGATCCGGTCGCGCTCGAAACCTACGGGCTCGCGTACGAGGAAATCATCAACTACGTTACGCGCAACAATCGCCTGGTGGCGGCCGGCGTGGTCGACACCGGACAGGGACGGTTCGCGGTGAAAATCCCGGGT
>JASFSD010000216.1:0-5312 GCA_050114575.1 Gammaproteobacteria bacterium
GCCACCATTGAGCGTCGTGGCCTCGATAGCGGCGGGGCATTCTAATGTGCTCACCGACAGCGAGCGTGACCGGCCGACCGGAGTCATGAATTTCCCGTGCGAGCTGCACGCCGGTAGCGGAAGCGCCGATAACCAGCACGCGCCCGGCATCCAGTGCGCCAGGATTCCGATACGCTCTGGTCGTGATCCGGTGGATCGATTCGGGTAGCCCGGCATCCAGGGAAGGCACGTTCGGGATCGCGAATGCGCCGCTCGCGATCACGATCGCTCGCGCCAGCCACGTCCCGCGCGTCGTCGTGACGCGATAGCGGTCACCGTCCGCGGTAACGGAAAAGACCTCGGTGTGCGTTCTCACCGGCGCCACCGCCGACCGGGCGTAGCCGTCGATGAAGTCGATAACCTCGGGCATGGACATGAAGCCGTCGGAGTCATCGCCGGAGTACGACCGGCCCGGCAGGCGCGTCTGCCAGTTCGGCGTCAGCAGTTTCAGCGAGTCCCAGCGCTCGGTTCGCCACGAGTTCGCAATTTCGCCGCGTTCGAGCACGACGTGATCGATCGCTTGCTCGGCAAGGCAATGACTCATGGCGAGCCCCGAATGGCCGGCACCGATGACGACGACGTCAACGGTGCGGCCGCCCCGGGGCCGGGCTCGTGCGGATCGCGTGCTCACTTGACCTCAACGTGGACGTTGGTGGGGTTGGTCACGATGTCGAAGACCGCGGATCTGCGCTGCGACTGTGCAACCAGCGCCCGGATCTCGTCCTTGTTCGCATCGGCATCGATCTCGAAGCTCACGCGGATTCTCTCGAACCCGTTGCGCACGTCCCCGTCGATCCCGAGGATGCCCTGGATGTCCATATCCGCCTCAACCGTTGCGCGGACGGACTTGAGCTGGATCTCGCGATTCTGCGCAACGGCCGCGATCCCGGCCGTCAGGCAGCCCGCGAGGCCGACCAGGACATACTCGACGGGTGTCGGACCCTGATCCTCTGAAGCGAAAACTGCAGGATGATCAGTATCATAGACGAACTTCTTGCGATGATTCTGCTCTTCGCCCAGGCCGAAGAATCGCTCGACGGTGGAGCGGCTATGGGTGCCATTGACCCAGTCGCAGCTGGCTCGCCATTGAAACTGCGCCGCCTCCGGTGCGTCCGACAGCGCTTCACGGGCGCCGAGCAGCGCCTCCAGGTTGATGCCGTTGTCGACGGCGGTATCTGAATATTCCATGGGTTTTGCCTCCCGGCGTTTAGTGGATCAACTTTCGACGGGTTCATCGTCGCCCGGAGACGTTTGACCTAGCGTGGAAGGGATCGTGGTATTTCGGGTGGCCCTGTTACTGGGCCGAGAGCGGCTGAATCAGGTGGCGAGATCAGAGATGTCGACCCTGGTAAAGGACCAGATTCGCGTAAACGGCATGCCGGCTTGCTGCTGGGCCGATCGGACGGCTTCGGCGTCCGGCGCGCAATAAAGACACAAGAGCCGCTTCTTGTCGGCCGACTCGAGCGTGCGCACGAATTTGACGTCGTAGGTATCGAGACACCACTGTTTGGCGTCCTCCTGGGCCTGCAGTGCATCGAGGTCCACGGGATCGGCAAAATCGCGCTCGACAATGACATTCGCCACGAATTCCCCGGGCGCCTCGTGCACGGTTCCGCGCCAGAGCTTCGAGGTGTCGCAGCCGAGCTGGCGCAGCGCCAGGCGGATCGATTCGGCATCTGCGGCCTCGAACTGGCAGACCATCGAGTGTCCGTCCGCTGAAAGCATGCTCCCGTGCCATTCGACGCGGTGCGTCTGAAAGCACCACCCGCTTTCCATGGCCATCTCGATGACCTGCTCTCTGGTCAGCGCCGGATCGAAGTGGCGTTCGAGCACGAGCAAGGTCATGCCAGGGCCTCCTGCGCCTTGATCCGCGCCCACTCGGCGACCTGGCCGGGCTCGATTTCGGCGATTGCTCGAGAATGGCGCTCAACGGCCGGCTCGTCTGCCAGCGCCTGGTGGGCGAGCGTCAATACCACGTGGGCGAGCAGCAGGTCGGTCGGGCGGTCCAGTGCCTGGGCGTTCTGCAGGGCCTCGGTGGCGCGCGCGACTGCGCTCGCGTGCCTGCCATTGCTGACGTCCAGCATGGCCGCCCGCGTAAGCGCATAAGCGAGCCGGTGCTTGGCGTCGACATCGCGCAGCTCGGCAAATGCCGACTCCAGGTCGCCGGTCTCGGCTTCGAGCGCATAGTCACAAATGGCTGCCAGCGCCCGAGCGAACGGCCCCTCGCTGCCGAAGCGGAGCTTCTCCCCGATGTCGAGCAGATTGACGCAGTGTGTGCTGGCGGCAGCGAAGTCTCCTCGCTCGATCTCGATCATGATGAGATGCTCGACGCTCTGGTATTCGCTGATGCGATCGCCCGCGCTTTTCGCCAGAGCACGGGCTTCCTGAAACAGGGTCTCGGCCTCGTCGAACCGGTTCTCGTGATATCTCAGCATGCCGAGAGCCGCCGGAATCGAGTGGTGAAAGATACGTTTGCGCGAGGCAAGTGCCTGCGCCTCCATCAGCATGGCATCGGCCTGCGCCAGATCCCGTTCGAGGAGGGCGAGGCAGCGTGCGGCCTCAGCCATGCCGACGATGTGATCTTCGTCGCTGGCGCCACGCGACACGCGCTCGGCCTGCAGCACCTGATCGCGGGCTGCGGACCAGTGGCCGTGCATCCAGCGAACGTAGCTTGCCATGTAATAGCCGCGGCGTGCGTGCGCCATGGCGCCGTGATCGAGCGCCTGCTCCGCCAGCGAGACGTACTTCTCGACGGCCGATTCCCAGTCCTCCAGGGGCGCGGCAGTCAGCATGACGTCCTCGAGATCGATCGTCAGCCGGACCCGCTCCCCGTCCGGCAGCTTTTCGGCCATCGTGAGCCCGCGTCGCGCGAGTGCCATTGCCTCGTCGTTGGAGTAGAAGCGCAGGCAAAGCCGGCCGGCCGATACCATTGCGCGCGCAGCAAGACCGGGATCACCGCTCTGCGACGCATGATGTGCCAGGTCGGCGGCCAGCTCGAGCTCGACCGCCGCGTCCTGCTCCAAGAGCTCGGCGATCCGCCGATGCATCATGCGTCGGCGCGCGGGCGAGATCTCCGTATAAATGCTGGCGGCAACGAGATCGTGGGCAAACCGATAGCCGTGCTCGGTCGGCTGAACGATGCCGAGCCGTTCGGCCAGCTCGAGCGCCTCGCCGATCTCGCCGACGCCTGCGCCACTGGCGCGCTCGAGCCGTGAGATATCGATTCGCGGAGCGATGACAGCCGCCCAGCGGAGAATTTCGGCGGCATCCACAGGAAACCTCGCGAGCCTCTCGCGGACGAGATCCTTGAGCGACTCGCCGCTGTCCCCCGAGATTTCGGCTCGAGCAAGCTCTATAGCTATCAATGGGTTACCGCCACATTCTCGTGAGAGATCTGCGCTGTCGAGGTCCGGAGCATGCTGCTCGATGAGGGCGCGGACCTCGCTCTCGGCAAGCGGTGCCAGCTCGATTTCGGTCAGGAGCCCGGCATGGCGCAGGCCGTTGAGCGCCTGCAGGACGGCCGCATTGTCCTGCAGCTCTGCCTGTCGGGCAGCGAGTACGCCGAAGACGGGCAACTGCCGATTCGTGCGTGCTACATAGTGCAGCGCGGTAGCGCTCGCCTCATCGCACCATTGCAGGTCATCGAGCAGGAGCGCCACCGGTGCCTTGCGGGCCCGCTCCGCTATCGAGTCGCTCAATCCCGCAAACAGGCGCTCGCGGTTTTCTCCGTCCCGCGCTGCGAAAATCCGCTCCGCGACCTCGCGGTCCGACTGCCGCAGGCTATCGATCCAGAGCGCGAACGGACGGATCGATTCGGATTCGTACGCAGCCGTGTGCAGCACCCAGGCATCTGCGCGTCGCGCCATCTCGAGCGCGGCCGATACCAGTCGGCTCTTGCCGATACCGGGCTCGCCGCGCAGCAGCACCAGTCGAGTTTCCCCGTGCCCGATGGCATCGCGGATGGTGTCTTCGATTCGCTGGAGCTCATCGTTCCGGCCGACGATTGCAGATCCTGCGCCTGGATCTCGTGGCGCATCGGTTTGCGGTCGAACGGCCGGCACTTCTGTGCCGGTTGGCGGCCGGGGCGCTGCCTTTGGCTGTGAACCCATGCTCTCGAGCGCACGTTTGAGAGTGCCTGTCGGCTCGGCGCCGATTTCCGTCAGCAGTCGGGCGCCGAGCGCGTACTGCTGCTTAGCTTCGTCGACTCGGCCGAGCGTCATCAGAAGGCGGATCAGATTCTCTCTGGCGCTTTCGCTGTAGGGGTCTAAGGAAACGAGCTCGCGCACGTAAGTGAGTGCGTCTTCGGGCGCGTGACTCTTGCGCCGCACGAGCTCGGTGAGCAGGGCAACCCGCGCCTGCGTGGCAAGCTCGCGCTCGGCAACACACCAGGCATGAAACTCGTGAAAGTTCGTGAGCTCCAGTCCTTCCAGAAAATAGCCGTTGTAGCGCTTCGCTGCCTGTTCGAGCTCGTCATCGGGCTTTGATGAGAGGCCGTTCCCGGCCAGCTTCTTGAGTGCAAGGACATCGATTGCGACGCCGTGCGGATCGAACTCGACCTGGCTCCGGTCGGCAACGATTCGCCGGTAGTCGTCATCGTCGACCAGGCGGCGAAGCTTGGAAAGGCTCCAGCGCAGCGAGCCTCTGGGATCGTCGGGTAACTCCCAGAGCAGCTCGCAGAGGAATTCGCGACGGAATCGGCGTTCGTTCAGTGCCAGATAAGCCAGCAGCGCCCGGGTTTTTCGCGAGGGCGGCAATGACAGCGTTTGCCCGTCCCGGACGACTTTGAGGTCGCCGAGAAACTGTAGCTCTAGCGATTCCATGCGGCAGGAAAAACCCAGTAAATCCAAGGGCTTTAGATTGTTGTTACGAAAATAGCATGCTTTCGCGCAAAAAAACCACGCTGACTACAACGGGCCCTCAATCGTTTGCGTCCGATGCTGTGCGCAGACGGAAACGGAAGCAAGCTGATAGGAGCGAAACATGGCCCGCTACGACAACATTCTCGAGACCATCGGCCGCACACCGCTGGTTCGTATCAACAAGCTCGCACCCGCGGGCGTCAATCTCTACGCCAAAGTCGAGGCATTCAACCCAATGGGCTCGATCAAGGACAGGATGGCCCGGGCCATCATCGAGGATGCCGAAGCCCGCGGCGCGCTCAAGCCGGGACAGACGGTGATCGAGGCGACGAGCGGAAACACGGGCATTGGCCTCGCCATGGTCTGCGCACAGAAGGGATACCCGCTTATCGTGACGATGGCCGAGAGCTTCAG
>JASFSD010000217.1:0-5298 GCA_050114575.1 Gammaproteobacteria bacterium
CAGCAGCAGCGGCAAGGGATCGTGGTCGTGCTGGTTGGAATTGCTCATGCCGCTGCCGTACAGCACCAGCGAGTGATCCAGCAGTGTGCCGTCGCCATCAGGCGTTTCGCTGAGCTTCTGCAGGAAGTAGCCGATGGTGGTGCTGGTATGGAAGGCGTTGAGCACAGACAGGCGCTCGATATTGTCCGGTACCTCTGAATGGTGCGACAGGTTGTGGAAGGGATCGTTGATGCCGCTTTCGCTATAGACCCGGTTGCTCACCTCGCGCGCGACCATGAAGGTGGAGATGCGTGTGATCTCCGCCTGCCATGCCAGCGTCAGCAGATCGAACATCAGTTTCGAATGCTCCACAAAACTGGCCGGCGCACCCACGGGCTTCGCTGGAATGTCGAGGTCATTGACCGGCGACGATGCCGTCAGCTGCAGCCGCCGTTCGATCTCCCTGATGTCTTCCAGGAAACGGTCGAGTCGGTGGCGGTCGGCCATCGACAGCCGGCGTTCCAGCGTTGCCACGTCGTCGCCGACCGCGTCGAGCAGACTTTGCTTCAGTGCCAGCCGTGCGCTGCGTTCCTCGGCCGTGCTGCCGTCGCCAAACAGGCGTTCAAACACGATCTGAGGATTCTGTTCCATCGGCAACGGTGTATTCGGCGTGCGGTACGCGATTGAACTGCCTTCCTCGAGCGACAGCTCCAGCGAGGGTATGGGGGTGTCCTGCCCGATATGCTGCGCGACGTACTGATCGAAAGACGTAGGCGACGGTCCGGTACCCTGCGGCACGTTGGTGAGCCAGGTCGCCGAAGAGCGCGTGTGGTTGGCGCCGGCGGAAGCATCCTCGCCATAGGCGGCGGGCAGACGCAGGTCACTGATGACGTTGAGCCGGTCACGAAACGGCTCGAGGGATTTCAGCGTCTGCGGAAACTCGAAGCCGGTGCCGTCGCTTGACGGTGTCCAGTATTTCATCACGGCGCCGTGTGCGATGTAGATGCAGGCCAGGCGCGAGCGCGGCGTGGTGAGATTCTGTGCAAAGACGCCGGCCGGGATCATGGCGTCGAGCAGGGGCAGCGCGATCGCAGTACCGCTGCCGCGCAGGAAGTGGCGGCGTGACAGGTGCTTTTTCGTCAGGAAATGCATGAGAGCGCTCCTTTCTCGTTCAACGGGCGGCCACCTTCGTGCCCGGTGCTGCAACAATCTTCATGCGGAATGGCGTGCTCTCGACGATGCCGAGGACGATATCCGAAAATCGGTATTCGTTCTCCCTGGCACCGGCCGCAATCTGGCGCACAGCGGCCATATCCTGGGCATGCAGGTGCCGACCCAGGGCGTAGCTCAGCAGTTTCTCTATCATCGTGGATGCCACGGCATCGCCACGATCAAGCAACGCACGCCGGAGTGTCGCGGGTCCGTCGATGCGCGTGCCGTCGATCAGTTCGGTCATGGTATCCAGCGCCTTGCCGTTCTCTTCGGTGCGCCAGCGGCCGATCAGGTCGAAGTTCTCGAGTGCCAGTCCGATCGGGTCCATGATCTGGTGGCACGAGGCGCAGCTCGGGTTGGCCCGGTGCACTTCCAGACGGTCACGCAGCGTATCGACCAGGCCGCCGGCCGGAACGTTCTCGTCGCCAAGATCGGTTTCCACATCGGGTGGCGGCGTGGGCACTGGTGCGCCTAACAGCTCCTCAACGATCCAGGCCCCGCGCACAACGGGAGACGTGCGGTTGGCTACCGAGGTAGCGGTCAGGATGCTGCCTTGTCCAAGGAGCCCGCGACGTGGACTGTCGGCGGGCAAAGAGACGCGACGCATGTAGTCGCCGCGCACATCGTCGATGCCGTAGTGGCGCGCCAGCCGTTCATTGAGCCAGGTGTAATCGCTGTCGAGCAGGCTTAGCAGGCCGCGGTCCTCGCGCACCAGGTCGCCAAACAGCAGTTCAGTCTCTTCACGGAAAGCGTCGAGCAACGGCGCGCTGAAGGCAGGGTCCTGCGGTTGCGCATCATCGAGTTCTCCGAGCATGAGCCACTGCCCGGCAAAATTTCGCACCAGCGCCCTGGCCTTGTCATCGCTCAACATGCGTCGAACCTGCTGCTCGATCACGCCGCTCTCGTGCAGACGGCCTTCACTCGCCAGTGTCAGCAGTTCCGCGTCCGGAATGCTGCTCCAGAGGAAGAACGACAGCCGCGATGCCAGCTCGATATCGCTGATCGGGTAGACGGTGCCAGGCGCCAGGCCCTCGGGCTGGTCTTCTATCTGGTATAGAAAGCGCGGATCCATCAGCAGCCGTGCGATGGCGTACTGCATGCCTGTCTCGAAGCCGCCCAGGACATGTCCCTTATCGAAGAACTCCAGCAACTGCGCCACTTCGTCGGACGCGGCCGTCACCGGTTCACGCCAGCCGCGAGTGGCCAGCTGCGCGAGGCTTTCGCCGGCACATGTCCGGGCTGCGGACGCTGCCCCGGTCTCCGGATAGCAGGAGAAGATGGCGCGTCGACTGGGCGTATCGCCGGGACCGCTGATGTCAAAAGGTCCGTTGATGCTGATGCCGGAGATGCCGCCGACCTGGCGGTAATCGTCGAAGAAGTCATTCACCCCGGTGCAACGGCGCAGATCCTGCAACGCTACTGCGATGCTGTGCCGGCCGGCGGCGATCGGCAACTCGAAACGGGCGGGGTTGTCGAGCGCTACGAGTTCGCCGTCGATGCTCACCACAATCTGGTCGCCGCCGGAACAAAAGCCCCCGCGGCCGAAGAAGCCGCCGCCGGCGGTGCCGACAGTGAACCGGTACCGTGCGTCGAGAGGAAAGTCGTGTGTCACCATCAGACCGCCGCGCGTGCCGAGCGGCAGTCCGTCGGTGCTGCCGCTGTCTCTGCCATACTCCGTTTCGGATGCAATCAGCGTCAGGTCGCCCACCGCTTCACGGCTGATGCGCATGGCCGCGCTGGCGTAGGCGTCGATCAGAGTCGGCGATACGCTCAGCAGCTCGATGTTGTTGTCGAAGCCTTCTCCCGCCGACTCCGCCGGAAGGTTGGCCACGATATGCGACGCATCGAACTGCAGCACGTCGCGGATGGCGTTTCGGTATTCCTCACGGTTGAGCCGCGCCAGGCCCTCACTGCCGGGATCGGGTGAGCCCGCGTATTCCGCATCGAGGCTTGCTCCCAGCGCATGGGTGAACTCGTTCAGCGCTGCAAGCGGCGGCCGCGGTTCGCCCGCCGGAGGCATCATGCCAGTGCGCAGCTTGCGGATCACGAGTTCCCAGGTATCGGCGTTATGTGCCAGCGCATCGCGTGGCAGCGCCTCGAAGGAGATACCGCCGGCAAGTTCCAGGTTGTCGTGGCATGCGGTGCAGTATTCATCGACCAGATCCCAGTCGACCTGGGGCTGACAGGCGGACAGGGACGCTGCAAGCAGCGGGAGCAGACGTCGAGCACGGTGCCAATCCTTGCATTGCGCAAGATCACACGGGAGATTCATGTGTGGCGGTCTCCGATCGGTTATGGTGCCTGATCAGTGGATTGTACCGTGGCGGAATGTCTAGCGCTGTGCGGCCGGCCCCCGGCGAGCGGGCGGGATCACGCCGACGGCCGCCGCATGCGCATCGTACGCCGCGGCGAGTTCGGCAACGACTCCGGGATTCGCGGGGGCGAGGTCCGTTGTTTCACCGGGATCGGAGGCGAGGTCGAACAGCTGCCAGTCGCCGATGCCGTTCGGTGCCCGCATCCACAGCGCTTTCCATTGGCCGCGGAACACGGTGCGCTGGCCGCCGTGCTCGAAGGCCAGTGTTTCGGATTCGCTGCGCGTCGCCTGCAGTTCTCCACGCAATAGCGCGGCGAAAGACCGACCTGTCATCGGCAGCACGTCGCGGCCGCCGACCGTCGTCGTATTCGTGCCGCCCGCGAGTTCGACAAAAGTGGGCGCGATGTCGAACGCAGCGAGCAGCGCATCGCTTCGCCCCGGCGCAAGTCCCAAACCCGGTGCGCTGGCGACGGCCGGTGAATGGATGCCGCCCTGTGCGAGCGAACCCTTCGTCAGGAAGTCGAAGGCGGCGCCTGCTTCGCCCCAGCCGAGGCCGATCAAGCGGTACGAATCGCGGCGGCCGATGTTTTCGACGCTGTTGTCGAATTGCGAGCGATAGTCGGCAAGAAACGAACGGTTGCTCGTGCCCTCGGCGCCATTGTCGGACATGAACACGATCAGCGTGTCGTCGAGCTCGCCGAGCGCCTCGAGGTGGTCGATCATGCGCCCGATCTCGGTGTCCATGCGTTCGATCATCGCCGCGTACGCTTCCATGACTGCGATTTCCTCCGCCTGATCTTCCGGCGTGAGCTCACTCCACGGCGTGAAGTTTGCGGTGAGATTCGGTGCCCTGGCGTTGGCCGGGATCAGTCCCAGTTGTTTGAGCCGCTCGAAACGTCGCTCGCGAATAATGTCGTAGCCCTCGTCGTAACGGCCACGCACCCTGGCCATGTCCTCGTCGCGCGCCTGGATGGGCCAGTGCGGCGCGGTATAGGCCACGTAACCGAAGAAGGGGCGGTCGGCGGCGCTGGCCTCTTCGATGAAACCGAGCATGTGATCGGTATAGGCAATCGTTGAATAGAAATCCTCGGGCAGGCTCGTCACTGGCTCGCCGTCCTGCTCGTAATGGACGCCGTCGAGTGCGCGGTAGCCGATCAGGTCGAAATGAAACGCGGCGGGCTCGAGCAGCACGAAGGAACGTTCGAACCCGCGATCGGCCGGCGCCTGTCCTTCTTCCATGCCAAGATGCCACTTGCCGACCATCGACGTGTGATAGTCGAGCTCCGCCATGCGCTCGGCGATCGAAGCGACGTTCTCGGTCAGGCGGTTCTGGTAAGCCATATTGCCTTCGATGACGCGGCCCTGTGAGCCAACGCCGGCCAGATGATGGTCCGTGCCAGACATCAGCATCGCGCGCGTGGGCTGGCAGGCCACGGACACGTAGAACCGCTTCAGCATGAGACCGGAGTTAACCAGTGCATCGATGCGCGGCGTCGGAATCTCGCCGCCGAAAACGCTGAGGTCCTGGTAGCCCATGTCGTCGGCGACGATCAGCAGGATGTTCGGCCGCGAGCCGGCAGTCAGCCGGGCAGCGGCTGCCGATGCCCCGGCTGATGCGGGGGCCTGCCCGGCTCCAGGCAGCTGACAGGCGCTCAGTGCCAGGCACGCTGCGAGAATAAGGATGGATTGGGGCTTCATTGGGTTCCGGCTCCTGGTTGGGGACGGATGACTAACCGGCAGGCACAAGGATTGGCAGTCTGCGCGCATCGGCGTTCGAGTGACGCTAGCGCCAT